>JANYFU010000110.1 GCA_025359665.1 Caulobacteraceae bacterium | reverse complement strand
CTTGATCCTGGCGCCGGCGACCTTGGGGCAGCCGACGTCTTTCGTGACGCCGTCCTTTTCGCATAAAGCCAACACCACGGTCGCCGTGATCCGGCGGCGCCCGCGAGCCGGGCAGATGTTCGCTTACAGCTACGACCCGCTGAACCGGCTTGCGGTGAAAACCGTTCCGTCGGGCATGCGGAGCGCCTACTATGGCTATGGCCTGTTGGGCGAACTTCGGATCGACGACGTTCGCCTATGACGCCAATGGCAATCTGACGTCCGACGGGACCAACGCCTATGGCCACGACGCCGAGAACCGGTTGATCAGCTCCTCGACCTCGGGTGGAACGACCCTGACCTACGACCCTCTGGGCAGGCTCTATCAGACCTCCAGTCCGACGTTCGGGAGCACCCAGTTCGCCTATGACGGATTGCATGTGGTGGCGGAATACAACGGCTCCACCGGCGCGATGCGGCGGCGCTTCTTCTGGGGGCCGGGGGCGGACGAGCCGATCCTCCAGGACGAGGGGGGCCAGTGGGATTGCACGGGCACGAAATTCCTGCACACCGACGATCTGGGCTCGGTCATCGCCGCCGCCGACTGCTGGCGCAACCCCGCCAGCGTCAACACCTATGACGAATACGGCATCCCCGGCGCTTCGAACTGGGGGCGGTTTCATTACACGGGCCAGGCGTTCATTCCCGACCTGGGGATGTATTATTACAAGGCGCGGCTCTATTCCCCGACCTTGGGGCGGTTCATGCAGACCGATCCGATCGGCTACAACGATGGGCCAAACTGGTATGCTTATGTGCACAATAATCCGATTAACGGCGTCGACCCGAGCGGCCTAATCGGGGCGGATGGCAATGACGCCGGCGAAATTATCGTTACTGGGACGCATATACCAGTTTCCGAGATTGTCCCCGTATATATAGTCATATCATCCCTGATCGGCCCCTTCATTCCCGGCCTTAATTTCACGCCTCCGTCTAAGTCGCCGCAGAATACGCCGAACTCTCGGCATGACTGTTTCGTTGCCAGAGCGAGACTGAATGACGTCGGCAGACAGCTGCAATCATTTGGCCATGGGCTTGAGTATGGTGGACTTGGCCTAGACCTTATAGGTATTCTTGGTGACGAGGCCGGAATCGGTGAAGCGCTACAAGGGGGAGCCACAAGCTTCGCAATCGGCGGAGCTGCTGCAGCTTCTGCTGGTGCTGGGCTGCAGAACTACGCAAAAACAGGAAATGCAGGACGGGCAGCAGCTGTCGCTAGAGCTTCGGCTGTAGCCGATTTCGCTGCTGGACGAGGCGTATTCGGAATCGGAAAAATATTCCTCTCCAAGGTCGCGCCTGAAACGGTCAAACTGTTGAGTGAGCTAGCGGCTGCGAGCGCCGAAGCGGTCGACGAGGCTGGAGAGGCATGTCGCTGACGATGAATATGCACGGATATGATCAATTGACGGAGGGCATCCTTCTTTTTGTATGCGCCGCCCTTTTCGGGAACATAGGCTACTCCCTCTGGACGGGAGTAGCAATGGCGTGGATCATGACGGTCAATAAGCAAAAGCAGCCGAGAGCGTTCACGATTACCTTGGTCATTCAAGCTGTTATGGCATTGGCTTGCCTTGGTTTTCTAATAGCAATTGCCCTAGGCATAACACACTAAACGTGCAAGCGCATGATTTATTCTATCATCGAAGCTTTCTGGCTCGTCTTAGGTCGAAATTACGGTGACAAATTACGGTGATGGTGTGGACGGCGCTCACGTCGGCCTTGGTGTGCCATGATGAGAGTCGTTTGAACGCATCATCAGAGGAGCACCGTCCATGGATAAGATTATCACAGTCGGCATTGATCTGGCCAAGAGCATCTTTCAAATTCACGCGATCGACGCGTCGGGCCGGGTGATCGTGAGCAAGGCTGTTCGCCGCGCGGGGTTTGTGGCGTTTCTGTCGAAGTTTCCCGCCTGTCTGGTCGGCATGGAAGCCTGCGCGAGCAGCCACCACTGGGCGCGCGAACTGATCAGGCTGGGTCACGATGTGCGGCTGATTCCACCGGCCTATGTGAAGGCTTATGTCCGCCGTCAGAAGAACGACGCGGCCGACGCGGCGGCGATCTGCGAAGCGGTCAGCCGCCCATCCATGCGCTTCGTGCCGGTCAAGAGCGAGGAACAGCAGAGCGCCTTGATGGCGCACCGGGCGCGGGCCTTGCTAGTTGGCCAGCGCACGGCGCTGATCTGCGCTGTTCGCGCGCACCTGGCCGAGTTCGGCGTGGTGTCGGCGACCGGACCGCGCAACGTCGCGCCGTTGCTGGCGATCCTGGCCGACGAGACGGATACCCGTGTGTCGGCCATGGCGCGCCAGGCGTTGGCGCCCCTGGTCGAGCAGATGGAGGCCCTGGGGACTCAGATCGAGGCGTTGGATCGACAGATCCTGGACTGGCATCGCGCCAACGCCGTCAGCCGCCGCCTGGCGGCCATACCCGGGGTGGGCCCGCTGACCGCCACGGCCCTGGCCGCCAGCATCACCGACCCGAAGATGTTCAAGTCCGGTCGCGAGTTCGCCGCGTTCCTGGGTCTGACGCCTCGCCAGAGCTCCAGTGGCGGCAAGGAGAAGCTGGGGCGCATATCCAAGATGGGCGACCGCTATCTGCGCAGCCTGCTGGTGGTGGGCGCGACCGCGGTCCTGCGTCACGCCAAGGCCAAGGGATCGCCATCCCGGATCTGGGCCGAACAGCTGATGACGCGAAAACCTTTCAAGCTGGTGGCCGTGGCCCTGGCCAACAAGACCGCGCGCATCGCCTGGGCGGTGATGGCGCGAGGCGAGGAATACCGGGTGACGGAACCTGTCGCGGTGGCCGCCTGACGGCGGCGCGTCGCGTCCGGCGCCCCAGCCATGTGGAGGGCTCGGCGCCAGACGCGCCGCGAGACCTGTCAAATAGGCTGAGTATGAGAGCACATAAAGGACACCCCCCATTGGCGAGGACGATGACTTGATGCGAACCGGGTCAGACCGGTGACCGGGACACTCCGTGCACTGTCAGGCGCGGATCAGCGCGATACGGTGATAGGAACCCAAGGTCAGCGGACGACATCAGGGCCAGAGGTTCAACAGACCTCATCAACAGGCCGGACACATGACAGCACCCGACCCAATTAAATCGCATCGATGCTCAAATCACCCCCTTGCCAATAGAGCGCCGTCCACACATGACAGTGCGCCTAACTCCGTGTTTCCGCCTTCATCCTTCGGTTTCGCCTTCGGCCCCGGCTTGGCGGAGAGCAGGCGCCGGCCGCTCTGGCGCTCCAGGCCGGCGATGAATTCGGCCGAGCCTACCGGACGGCCGATGGTCTCGCCTTTGCGTAGCCGCTCGCTGTTGGTACGGTCGACATCGAAACCATGAGCAATCGGGAGGGGACGCCGCTCCCGGTCTCGCCACCCGACCGGGAATGAGGCGCCGGTTTTCAAACCGGTCTAAGGTCGCCGTCATGTCCGCAGGCCCCAAGCCGGCTCATAGGCTGGTCCAAATTCAGCGGGCGTGGGTGCACTGGCGTCACACCGCCCGTGCCGGAATCCGCGCCAGCGAACTGCTGCTCGCCCTGGTCGCCGCCGCGCTGGGCGCCTTGAGCGGTCTGGCGACCGTGGCGGTCGGCACGGCGGCTCATGGTATCCAGAGGCTGCTCTATGGCATCGCCGCCGACCAGCGCCTCTCCACCATCCCGTCCCTGACGCCGATCCAGCTTTGCGCCCTGCCTCTGGGCGGACTGATCCTTGGCCTGATCACCTGGGCCTGGATGCGGCGCTATCCCGGGCCGATCGTCGACCCGGTGGAGGCCAACGCCCTGCGCGGCGGCCGCATGTCGGCGCGCGACAGCCTGTTCCTCGGCCTGCAGAGCGTGATCTCCAACGGCTTCGGCGCCTCGGTGGGGCTCGAGGCGGCATACGCCCAGCTGGGCGGGGTGATCGCGGCGCTGACCGGCGGCGCGCTAAACCTGCGGCGCAGCGATCTGCGAACCTTCGTCGGGGCAGGGGCGGGGGCCGGAATCGCCGCCGCCTTCGGCGCCCCGCTCACCGGCGCCTTCTACGCGTTCGAGATCGTCATCGGCTCCTACACCGTCGCCAACATCGCCCCGGTGGCCGCCGCCGCCCTGGCCGGGGCCCTGGTCAGCCGGCTGCTGGGGGCCGACACCCTGATCTTCCACGTCAAGGTGGCCGAGACCCTGTCCGCCTCGCACTATGTACTGTTCGCCGCGCTGGGGCTGGTGTGCGGCTTCGCCGGCGTGGCGGTGATGCGCCTGGTGGCGCTGATGGACTCCGCCGTTTCGCGCGCGCCGGGACCAAGATGGATTCGGCCAGCTAGCGGCGGCGTACTCCTGGCCGGCCTCGCCTGGTTCACCCCGGAGACCCTATCCGCCGGCCACGGCGCCATGCACATGGATTTCGCCGCCCAGCTTGGCCTGATCACCCTGCTGGCGCTACTATTGGCCAAGACAACCGCTTCGGTGGTGGCCCTGGGTTTCGGGTTTCGCGGTGGGCTGTTCTTCGCCTCGCTCTATCTGGGCTCGCTTCTCGGCCGGCTGTGCATGGTCGCCCTGGCGTCGGCGGGAGTCAGCCTTGGGATCGATCCGCTGGCCGGCGCGCTGGTCGGCATGGGCGCGCTGGCGGTGGCGATCATCGGCGGACCCTTCACCATGTCGTTCCTGGTGCTGGAGACCACCGGCGATTTTGGGCTCGCCGCGGCCACCCTGACCGCCTCGATCGTCGCCAGCCTGATCGTGCGCGAGACCTTCGGCTATTCGTTCTCCACCTGGCGCCTGCACCTGCGCGGCGAGACCATCCGCAGCGCCCACGATGTCGGCTGGCTGCGAACCCTGACCGCCGGGCGGATGATGCGTATCGGCACCGCGACCGTGTCGGCCGACATGGCGCCGGCCGAATTCCGCGAACGCTTTCCGCTGGGCTCGACCCGGCGCGTGGTCGCCGTCGATGACGTCGGCCGCTACGCCGGAATCATTCCGGTTTCCGCGGTTCACGCCGAGCCGGACGCGGACGGCGCGGTAGACCGGTTCGCCATTCTTCGCGACGCGTCCCTGACGCCGGAAATGACCATCAAGGACATCATGGCCGTGTTCGACGCCTCCGAGGGCGACGAACTGGCGGTTCTGGATCCCGCCGGGCGCCCGGTCGGTCTGCTGTCCGAAGCCCACGCCACCCGGCGCTACGCCGAGGAATCCGAGGCGGCGAGGCGAGACCTGACCGGCGCGGCATGACCCGCGAACTCCCCGGGGACGATGGCCTGGAAATAATGTGAACGTTGATAAGTTAAATTGTCCGTATCGGCTTGAAATCAATCCCGGCTCGCATAATCTGTTTCGCACCTGCGGCGCCGCGCCGTGTTCTCAGTCGAGGTAAGTGTGGCGCAGCCTGAACCGTCCGTGATTGCAGCGCGTCATTCTCCCGCTTCGGCCCTGGCTCTGATCCTGCCTTTTGGAATGATGGCCGCCACCCTGGCCTGTTGCGGCCATCCAAGCGGCCCTCCGCCCCATGGCCCCGCCGACGTGGTGGTTCAGACCGTGGCGGCCCAGCCCGTGGAAATCACCGCCGAGCTGCCGGGGCGCACCAGTCCGTTCGAAAGCTCCGATGTCCGCCCCCAGGTCAACGGCATCATCATCGGCCGTCCGTTCGTCGAGGGCGGCGATGTCCACGCTGGTCAGACGCTCTATCAGATCGATCCCGCGCCCTATCGCGCCGCTCTCGACCAGGCCAAGGCTCAGCTCGCCAGCGCCGAAGCCAACGTCGCCACCGCCAAGGCCAAGGCCGATCGCTACGGCGATCTGGTCAAGATCAACGCGGTCAGCCGGCAGGATTTCGATGACGCCAAGGCGGCGGCCGGGCAGGCGGCGGCCGGCGTGCAGCAGCAGAAGGCCGCGGTCGAGGCGGCCGCGATCAACCTGGGCTATACGCGGGTCACCGCGCCAATCTCCGGGCGCGCCGGCCGCTCGGCCTTCACCAAGGGCGCCCTGGTCACTTCCGGACAGGCGGCCGCCCTGACCACCATTCAGCGTCTCGATCCTATTTATGTCGATCTGACCCAATCGGCCGCCGAGGTGGTGAAACTGCGCCAGGCCATCGAATCGGGCCGGGTCACCGACGGCACGCCGGGCGGACTGAAGGTGCGGCTGAAGCTGGAGGACGGCGGTCTCTATCCGGTCGAGGGCCGTCTGCAATTCACCGAAGTGACCGTCGATCCGGCCACCGGCGCGGTGACCCTGCGGGCCGTGTTCCCCAACCCACGGGGCCTGTTGCTGCCGGGGCTGTTCGTCCGGGCGGTGGTGGTCGAGGGCGTCGACAGACAGGGCATCCTGGCGCCCCAGCCGGCGATCGCCCGCGACGAGAAGGGCCAGCCCGTCGCCATGGTGGTGAACGCCAAGGGGGTGGCCGAGGCGCGGGTCCTGACCACGGCCGGAACTATCGGCGACAAGTGGCTGGTCGCCTCGGGCCTCGCGCCCGGGGACCGGCTGATCGTCGAGGGGCTGCAGTCGGTCAAGCCCGGGGCGCCGGTCCACGTGGTTCCGGCCCGGTAGGCCCGCCCAGGTGTCCAAATTCTTCATCGAACGGCCGATCTTCGCGATCGTCATCGCCATCGTCATCGCCCTGGCTGGTGTCCTGGCGATCCGCACCCTGCCGATCGCCCAATATCCGTCGATCGCGCCGCCCGCGGTCAGTATCTCGGCCAACTATCCGGGCGCCTCGGCCCAGACGGTGGAAAGTGCGGTCACCCAGGTCATCGAGCAGCAGCTCAAGGGGCTCGACCACCTGCTGTATTTCTCGTCCACCAGCAGCTCCAGTGGTCAGGTGCAGATCACCGCCAGCTTCGCCCCGGGCACCAACGCCGACATCGCCCAGGTCCAGGTGCAGAACAAGCTGCAGGCGGCCACGCCCCTGCTGCCGGCCCAGGTGCAGCAGCAGGGCGTGACGGTGGCGAAGTCCCAGCCCAGTTTCCTGATGGTGGTGGGCCTCTACGACACCGACGGACGCCATCGCGACATCGACATCGCCGACATCGTCAACAGCCGCTTCGTCGATCCCCTGGCCCGCGTCGATGGCGTGGGCGATCTGCAGATCTTCGGTGGGCAGTACGCCATGCGCGTATGGCTCGATTCCTATAAGCTTAGCTATTACAATTTGATGCCATCGGATGTTCGAGCCGCGATCCTGGCCCAGAATGTCCAGGTCTCGGCTGGACAGATCGGTGGTCAGCCCGCGCCCCAGGGTCAGGCGCTGAACGCCACGGTCACCGCCCAGTCCTATCTACAGACTCCCGAGCAGTTCAAAGCCATCCTGCTGCGCAGCGCCGCCGACGGCTCCCAGGTGCGCCTTTCGGACGTCGCGAGGGTGGAGATGGGTGCCGACAACTACAGCGTCACCAGCCGTTTCAACGGCCACGCGGCGGCCGGTGTCGCCATCAAGCTGGCGCCCGGCGCCAACGCCCTGGACACCGCCGACCGGGTCAAGAAACGCGCCACCGAACTGGCCGCCACTCTGCCGCCCGGCGTCGCCATGACCTTTCCGGTCGACAACACCACCTTCGTGAAGCTCTCGATCCGCGAGGTGGTCATAACCCTGATCGAAGCCATCGGGCTGGTGATCGTGGTGATGTATGTGTTCCTGCAGAACTGGCGCGTAACCCTGATCCCGGCCCTGGCCGTGCCGGTGGTGCTGCTGGGCACATTCGGGATTCTGGCCGCTTTCGGCTATTCGATCAACACCCTGACCATGTTCGCCATGGTGCTGGCCATCGGCCTGCTGGTCGACGACGCCATCGTCGTCGTGGAGAACGTCGAACGGATCATGGAGGAAGAGGGGCTCTCGCCCAAGGACGCCACCATCAAGTCCATGGGCGAGATCACCGGCGCCCTGGTCGGTATCGCCCTGGTGCTGTCGGCGGTCTTCCTGCCCATGGCCTTCTTCCCCGGCTCCACGGGCGTGATCTACCGCCAGTTCTCGGTGACCATCGTTTCGGCCATGGTGCTGTCGATTCTGGTGGCCCTGGTCCTGACTCCGGCCCTGTGCGCCACCCTGCTGCGGCCGAGCAAGAAGCAAGCCCGGGCAACCGGAAACAACCCGTTCGGCATCTTCAACCGCGTATTCAACGGTGGTGTCAGGCGCTACGACGGTCTGGTGGAGGGAATTCTCGCCCATCCGCGACCGATGGTCATTGTGTATTTCGTCGTCGCCGCGGTCATGGTGCTGCTGGCCGCCCGATTGCCCACCGCCTTCCTTCCCGAGGAAGACCAGGGGGTGATGATCGCCCTGGTCAACTTGCCCACCGGCGCCACCCTGGACCGAACCGTCGATGTCGGCGCCAAGCTGCGAAGCTATTTCGAGACCGCCGAGAAGGACAATGTCGAGGGCGTCTATAATGTCAGCGGCAACAATTTCGCCGGATCCGGACAGAACCTCGGACAGGCCTTCGTCCATCTGAAACCCTGGGCCGACCGCCATGGCCGCGCCAACCATGCGCCGGCTATCGCCGGACGGGCGATGGGCGCCTTCGCCAAGTCCCGGGACGCTCGGGTGTTCGTGCTCGTTCCGCCGGCCGTGCAGGAGCTGGGTAATTCCACGGGTTTCGACGTCTATCTGGAGGACCAGGGCGGCCTCGGCCACGATCGCCTGCTTGCGGCGCGCAACCAGTTCCTCGGCATGGCCGCGCAAGACCCGGTCCTGGCGGGCGTGCGGCCCAACGGCCAGGAAGACACCCCGCAGCTTCACCTGGACATCGACCAGGCCCGCGCCGGAGCCCTCGGCCTGGCCCAGGCGGACGTCAACGATACCCTGACCACCGCCTCCGGCGGCCAGTTCGTCAACAATTTCATTGACCGCGGGCGAATCAAGAAGGTCTATCTGCAGGGCGACGCGCCCTATCGATCGAGCCCCGAAGATCTGGGCCTCTGGCGCGTTCGCGGCTCCAGCGGCGCCATGGCCCCGTTTTCGGCCTTCGCCAATTCCAGCTGGATGGTCGGCCCGGCCCAGCTGCAGCGCTATAACGGCGTGCCGGCCATGGATCTCCAGGGCCAGGCCGCGCCCGGCAAGAGTTCCGGGGCCGCGATCGCCGCGGTCCAGAAGATCATGGCCAAGCTCCCCGCCGGGATCGGCTATGAATTCACCGGCATCTCGTATCAGGAACAGCTCTCGGGATCCCAGGCGCCGGTGCTGCTGGGTCTTTCCATGCTGGTGGTCTTCCTGTGTCTGGCCGCGCTTTACGAGAGCTGGGCGATCCCGGCGGCGGTGATGCTGGTGGTGCCGCTGGGCGTGTTCGGGGCATTGCTGGCCGCGACGCTGCGCGGCTTTTACAACGATATCTATTTCCAGGTCGGCCTGCTGACCACGATCGGTCTGTCCGCCAAGAACGCTATCCTGATCGTCCAGTTCGCGGATGAAGCGGAAAAGTCGGGCGAGACGCCGCTGGCGGCGGCTCGGCAGGCGGCGCGGCTGCGCTTGCGGCCGATCTTGATGACATCCCTGGCTTTCATCGCCGGTGTCATGCCCCTGGCTATTTCCACCGGCGCCGGGGCCGGCAGCCAGAACGACATCGGCACCGGGGTGATCGGTGGGGTGCTGGCGGCGACGGTCATGGCGATTTTCTTTGTGCCCCTGTTCTTCGCCTGGGTGCGCGGCGCCTATCGCGCCAAGAGGATCGCCGCATGATCTGTCCTCGTTCCCGGCTCTTCGCCATGTCGGCCCTGACGCTGGTGTCCGTGGCGGTGTCGGGCTGCGTCGATCTCGCGCCGACCTATAGACGGCCGACCGCACCGGTCCCGGCCGCCTTTCCGGTCGTTGGGGTCGCGCCCGAGCCGTCAACAAAAGTCGAGCCGGTCGGCCCATGGCGCGAGTATTTCGGCGATGCGAGGCTGAAGGCGGTGATCATCCAGGCGTTGGAGACTAACCGCGACCTGCGCATCGCCGTGGCCAATGTCGCCGCCTCCCGCGCCCAGTATGTGGTGGAACGATCGAACCTGTTTCCGAAACTAGGCGCGACGGTCAGCGCCACCTATGGCCAGACGCCGACAAGCGCTCTCGGTGGCGGCGGGTTCTCGTCCGGCGGCGGTGGCTCGGGCGTCTACAACGAGCGCCTGTACAACGCCAAGGCCGGCGTCAGCGCCTGGGAGCTCGACCTGTTCGGCAAGGTGCGCAATTCCACCAAGGCCGCGCTCGACAGCTACTTCGCCACCCGCGCGGCCCGGGACGCGGCCCAGATCACCCTGGTCGGAGAGGTGGCGGCCGATTGGCTGACCCTGGGGTCCGACCGGGCGCTGCTGGCCATCGCCGAGGACACCCGCAAGAGCGGCGAGGCCACGGTCTCCCTGACCACGGCGCGGTTCAACGGCGGCGTCGCCTCCCAGCTGGACGTCTCTCAGGCCCAGACCGTGGTCGACCAGGCCCGCTATGACGTCGCCCGCCTGACCACGCAGGTGGCCCGGGACCGCAACGCCTTGGAGCTGGTGGTCGGCGCCCCGGTGCGGGACGATCTGCTGCCCGCCGACATCGACAGCGACGGCGTGGTGCTGGCCCAGTTGCCAAGCGGGCTGACCTCGAAGGTTCTGCTCACCCGGCCCGATGTGGTTCAGGCCGAGGATCGCCTGAGGGCCGCCAACGCCAACATCGGCGTGGCGCGCGCGGCGTTCTTCCCGGATATCTCCTTGACTGGATCGGGCGGCGTCACCAGCCTGGCCCTGTCGACCCTATTCCGCGCCAGCTCCGAGACCTGGAGCTTCGCGCCGACCATCACCCAGCCGATCTTCGATTTCGGTCAGAACCGGGGCAATCTCGCCTACGCCAAGGCCCAGCGCGATGTCAGCCTGGCGACCTATGAGAAGTCCGTGCAGACCGCGTTTCGCGAGGTTTCCGACGCCTTGGCCCAGCGCGGTACGATCGAGACCCAGCTGGACGCCCAGCGCGACCTCACCGAGTCGGCCGCCAAGTCGTATCAGTTGTCCGACGCCCGCTACCAGCGTGGCGCCGACACCTATCTGAACGCCCTGATCGCCCAGCGCACACTTTACGCCGCGCGCCAGACCCTGGTCGCCGCCAAACTGGCCCGGGCGACCAATCTGGTGACCCTGTACACCGCGCTTGGCGGCGGTCTGGAGGCGGCGGCGCCATCGGCCCCTTGACTTGCCGTCCTCGCGCCGGACTGTTGCCGCCGCTGACCTCCGCGCGAGAAACGACCCGTCCATGAACGACGCCCATACACACCCGACCCACGGGCACGACCAGCTCTCCCGGGTCCTCGGTATCGTGTTCGGCCTGGCGGTGGTGGTGGGCGGGATCATTGGCTCGGGGATCATGCGGGCGCCAGGCGTGGTGGCGCTCGGCATCCATAGCGTTCCCATGACCCTGCTGTTCTGGGCCGTGGGCGGCGGCGTGGCGTTGCTGACCGCCATGCCACTGGTCGAGGCCGGCGCCTCGATCCCCAAGGCCGGCGGCAGCTACCCGATCGCCACCCGGGCCTTCGGCCCGGCGACCGGCTTCATGACCGGCTGGCTGACCTGGTTGCAGCTTACGGCCTCCAACGCCTTCATCTCGGTGGTGTTCGGCGAATACGTCCATCGCCTCGGCCTGGCCACGGCCCTGCCCACCAGCGTCCTGGCGGTGGGGCTGATCGCCGCGACAGCCGCGATCAATCTCACCGGCACGCGGATCAGCGGCGCCTCGCAGAGCGTGGCCAGCGCCATCAAGGGTGGGGCATTCCTGCTGGTGGCGGCGGTCCTGTTCATGTCGCCCCGCGCCCCGGCCGGCTTCCACGCGGCCGCCATCCATCCGATCGCCACCGGGGCGGCGGCGGTCAGCGCGATCATCATGGCGATCCGCGTGATCTACCAGACCTACGCCGGCTGGGACGCCGCGATCTATTTCTCCGAGGAGGTCAACAGCCCGAACCGCAATGTCGCCCGCGCCACCTTTATGGGCATCGGCCTGGTGACCGTCGTCTACCTGCTGGTCAACGCTGCGCTGTTTCACGTCCTGACCCCCGATCAGGTCGCCGGCTCACAGCTGGCCGTCGGCGACGCGATCAAGGTCTCGTTGGGTGCCGTGGGCAACACCGCGGTCACCGCCATCGGCGCGATTTCCCTGGCGGCGATCGTCAATCTCCAGATCATGGCCGCTTCGCGCGTCACCTTCCGCATGGCCGCGGATGGTGTCCTGCCCCGCTTTCTGGCCCGGGTCGCCAAGGGTGGCGCGCCCCGGCTCAGCGTCGCCGTGGTGGGTCTCGTCTCGGCCCTGTTCGCCGGCTCGGGCAGCTATGAGAGCATCGTGCGCATCTATGCGCCGTGGAGCATCGGCAGCATCCTGATGATCTGCCTCAGTGGCGTCTGGCTGCGCTACAAGGAGCCGGGTCTCGAGCGACCGTTCCGCACGCCGCTGTTTCCCGCGCTGTCGCTGTTCGCCGCCCTGATCCAGGCCGCCCTGATCGCCGTGGTGGTGATCGACGACCCGGCTTCCGGTTTCTGGTCGGCGGTGGTGACGGTCGCACCGTTGCCGCTCTACCTCTATTTCACCAGGGGCCGCCGTGCCTTGCCCCCTCCCTCCGACCGGACGTAGGCTCTCCGAAACAGTCGGAGGAACGCCCCATGGCGCAAGCGCCCTCAACCGCGGCGACGGACCGATACCCGTTCGCCAACCCCAATCTGCCGCTTGAAGCTCGCGTCGAAGATCTGCTCGGCCGCCTGACTCT
>JANYFU010000083.1 GCA_025359665.1 Caulobacteraceae bacterium | reverse complement strand
GTACCGAAACCGGTGCAGAGCCCGCACCCGCCGATGTGGATGGCCTGCACCAACCGCGACACCATCAAGGTCGCGGCCTCGCTCGGGGTCGGCGCATTGTCGTTCTCGTTCCTCGACCCGGACGAGGCCAAGCGCTGGGCCGACATCTATTACGGCGTGATCAAGTCGGAGGAGTGCGTGCCGATCGGCCACGCGGTGAACGCCAACATCGCCACAGTGTCGAACTTCTCGCTGCACAAGGACCGCGACGAGGCGATCCGGCGCGGCCACGAGGGCTTCGAGTTCTTCGGCTATGCGGTCAACGCGCTGGTGGCGCACGACGTCACGCCCGGCCACTCAACCCTCTGGCACGACTACATCACCGCCCGCGGCAACCGCACGCAGGAGGTGATCGACGCCGCCAAGCGCGCCGAGACCTATGTCTCGGGCATCGGCACGCCGGCCGACATCCGCGGCCACATCAAGGCGTTCCGGGACGTCGGCGTCGACCAGGTGATCTTCCTGCAGCAGGCCGGCCGCAACAAGCACGAGCACATCTGCGAGGCGCTGGAGCTGTTCGCCGCCGAGGTGATGCCCGAGTTCAAGGCCGAGGCCGAAGAGCGCGAGGCGAGAAAGGCCAGGGAGCTCGCGCCGTACCTGGAGGCTGCGATGGCGCGCAAGAAGTGGATGCAGCCCCTGGCGCCGGAGGATGTGCCTGTCGTGCGGGCCTCGGCCGCCAGGGCGGGGCCAGGACGGTAGGGGCATTCCCCCCACGAACCCGCTTTGCGGGGTGAAGCTCAGGCGTTGAACCCCCCATGGAGGGAGAGTTCGCCACGAAAATGCCAATCCTGGCCCTCGGCTCCTTTCTCACCGACCCCGGCCCCGCGAGTTGACTTTACGCGAGATGTTTAGGCCGGCGGGATTGGCGGCGAGTTCCAGCCCGATCCCAGACGCGCCGCCGGTGATCAGGATCGCATTGCGCTTCTTCTCCATGGCTGTCAGGAGCATCGGACAGGCAATGATAAATGGATGAAAACGGATGGACAAACGGCGATGTGCACGTCATGGTGATTGGGTGTAAATGGATGGATCAACGGCATGGCGTTGAACACGACGACGCTCCGCATCACGCCGCAACTTCTGTCGTTGGTCGCCGAGATCGACGAGTTCAAGGGCGCCTGGCGGGCGATAGGTCGGATCGCGCCGGAGCGGTTGTCCGGCCTGCGTCGCGTCGCCACCATCGAGAGCATCGGCTCCTCGACCCGCATCGAGGGCGCCAGGCTCAGCGACCGCCAGGTCGAGATTCTGCTGGCCAACATCAGGATAGGCTCTTTCACCACGCGCGACGAGCAGGAGGTCGCTGGCTACGCTGAGGTGATGGAAACTATTTTCGGCGCCTATGACGCGATCCCGTTGACCGAGAACCACATCCGCCAACTCCATCGCGACCTGCTGGTCCATTCGACCAAGGACGAGCGGCATCGCGGCTCGTACAAGACGCTCCCCAACCATGTCGAAGCCTTCGACGAGAACGGCAAGAGCCTTGGTGTGGTGTTCGAGACCGCCACGCCATTCGACACGCCGCGCCGCATGGCCGAGCTGACCGAGTGGCTGGCCGGGAAGGAGAAGGACAAGAGCCTTCACCCACTGCTGGTCATCGCGGTCTTTGTCGTCGTGCTTCTTGAGATTCACCCGTTTCAAGACGGCAATGGCCGGCTGTCCCGCATCCTGACCACGCTCCTGTTGCTCAGGGCTGGCTATGCCTACGTCCCCTACAGCTCGCTGGAGAACGTGATCGAGCAGAGCAAGGAGAGCTATTATCTGTCGCTCAGGCGGACGCAGGGAACGATCCGCACCGAGGCGCCGGATTGGAATTCTTGGCTGGAGTTTTTCCTGCGGGCATTACAGAGCCAGAAGCAGCGCCTCGAAAGGAAGATGGAGCGTGAGCGGGTCATGCTCGCCGCCCTGCCGGAGCTGTCGGTGCTGATCCTAGAGCTGGCGCGCGAGCATGGTCGGGTCACGGTGGCCGAGACCGTGCGGGTCAGCGGCGCCAGCCGCAATACGATCAAGGACCATTTCAAGGTGCTGGTCGAGCAAGGCCATCTGGCCCTGCACGGAGCTGGCCGGGGAGCGTGGTATGGCCTTGCCTGACAGGCTTGCCGCGCGACAACCTGGAGGAGAATGCGGGTTGCCCCGCCGAGCGTTGTTCCCGGGTGGCTGGCTCATTGCCTCACGTGAATGCTCCCCTACATCGCTTCCGCGGACTGCGCGAGATTTGGCCGGCCGAAGGGGTGGGCTGCGTAGCGTAGCCCCCCGGCCGAGCGAGCGAAGCAGCCTGCCTCATCGGCGATCGCGTTCACTCAGCGGCTTCGATAGCTGGAGTCGCTTGGCGCGGTGATCCGAAGACCATTTCCTGCGCGCGCTCGAGGCGCCCGCTTATCGGAACCCCGCATCTCGATCCCCGTGGACAGTCCCGTCCCACGGTTGAACCACGCGTCGCGACCAGAGGCGAGCGGGTGTTTCATCAAGCTGCTAGGCGTCGGCGAGGCGTTTGTTCTGCGGGAACATGTGGGCCTTGGCCTCGTCGTCCATCTCCGCCTTGAAGCTGAAGCGGGTGGCCAGGGCGTTGGCGCGCTCGGCGGCCGGGCGGGCGCCGATTTCCTCGATCAGGCGCTTCACATTGGGGAAGTTCGACCAGGCGTCTGGCCCCAGGATGAAAGGCACGGCGCGCGCCCAACCCCACACGGCCATATCGGCGATCGTATAGTCGGCGCCGCCGATATATTCGCTCCCTGCCAGCCGCCGGTCGAGGACGTCGAGTTGCCGCTTCACTTCCATCGCGAAGCGATCGATCGCATATTCGATTTTGACCGGGGCATAGGCGTAGAAATGGCCAAAGCCGCCGCCAAGCATCGGCGTCGCGCCCATCTGCCAGAACAACCACGACAGACACTCGGCCCGTGCGGCGCCTTCTTTGGGCAAAAACGCACCGAACTTCTCGGCCAGATAAACTAGGATCGC
>JANYFU010000025.1 GCA_025359665.1 Caulobacteraceae bacterium | reverse complement strand
GGCGATCGCCAATACCGACAGGGATCTGGTGGCGGTGATCGTGGCCGCCGCCGTGGAGAGGCCGCCCGATGTCCCTGTATCGCCGAAGCCGTCGCCGCCGGAGCCACCCAGGGCGGCGACCATGGTGTCGACATAGAGGCTATGGGTGGCGTTCAGGGTGTCGTCGAAGGTCAGGCGAGAGGTGGCGGCGCCGGCCGCTCCGCCCAGACCGCCCGTGTCGAGAGCGGCGCCGCCGGACCCGCCGACGGCGGTCTGGCTCAGATAGAGCGAGCCGCCGTTCGTCGACCCTTTCACGGCATTGTTGGCGACGATGGCCGCCCCGGCGCCGCCGGCCGCGCCACCCATCCCCGCGCCGCCGTCTCCACCGCTATCGGTCACCGTGGCCGTCGCAATCCCCGCGCCATGCGTCGTCGACTTGACGGTTCCCGTCGCGACCCCGCCCGAGGCGCCCGAGTGGGTCGCGCCCAGGCCCGCGCCGCCGCGCCCTCCGACCGCCTGAGTCGTCGCCGAACTGTTCCCCACACCACCGTTCTGGTCAGTGGCGGCGCCGTTCGCCGAGGCGCCCAGTCCTCCATTGGCGCCGGCGCCGCCAGCTCCGGAATCACCCCCCCCACCACCAACGGCGGAAGCTGTCGCCGCTGTGGCGCTAGCGGAAGATGCCGCGGTCGTGGCGGTGGCCGTGGCGAGTCCGCCTGCCCCGCCGGTCCCGCCCGCGCCGTCGAGAGTTCCAGGAACGCCGGGAGCGCCGTTGCCCCCCACCCCGCCATGACCACCCAGTCCAGTGGCGGAGTTGGTCAGATCGACGGGCGACCCCGCGTTGGCGATCGCCGCCTGGCCCGGTCCACCGGGGCCGCCTGCCTGGCCGGGTGAAGAACCATTGGCGCCGGGCGCGCCGTCCTGTCCGGTTACAATGACGTCCATGGGGCAGCGTCCTCGATGGTCGCCCGAAGACAACCGTTGAAAGCCCAGTGCGACCGAACCCCGAGGCGCCCAGCCACGGGGCGACTTTTTTTTGAACGCTATCACCACCCTGACCACTGGTAAATCACATCCCGCCAATGCGACCGCCTCGCAACCTAGCGGCTGGACTCCCCAACCAGACTGAAGGGCGCCCAGGCCGCCGGGTTGGCCGCGTGAAGCGCCGGGTCATCCAGGATAGCCAGCGACGCGCGTTGCAGAGCCTCGGCGCGGCTCAGGCCCGGTGTGTTGCGCTCGGCCAACAACGTGGCTGGGATCAAACGGGCGGCGATGTCGTCGCGCACCGGCCAATGCGAGATCAACAGCGAACGGGCGCCGGCGAAGAAGAAGGCGCGGGACAGGCCCGAGAGTCCCTGGGATTCGGGCGCGTCCGGACTGGCGGTGTTGCAGGCCGACAGCAGCACCCATTCAGCGTCAAGCTTCAGCGTCGAGGCTTCCGAGGCCAGCAACAGCGCATCCTCGGCCTTGGCGCCAGCCGCCAGCGCCAGGGCCGGCTCGGCCAGGCCGGCGGCTTCGCCGGCGACCAGCCCGTGGGTGGCGAACTCCAGGACCCTGACCCGGGCAAGGCGGCCATCGACATTGCGCGCCATCAGTTCGGCTTTGGACGCCTGGACGCCGGTCAGAAGGCTGCCTGGTCGCCCGCCAAGGGCACGCTCCAGCGCCTCACCTTCAAGGCGGGCGCCAGGTAGACGGGGCAGTCGGCGCAAGGCCTCCCCAATCCGTCTCGACTGCTCGATGTCGGCCCCGGAACCTGGCGGCATGGGCGAACCTGGACCGGCGAAATCCGGGTCGGCGAACGCCAGTAGAGGGTCCGAGGCCGCGACGCGATCGATGGCCGTAAGCTGGCGCAGGGTCCGCAGGCTGGACACCGACGGCAACAGCGCCACGGCCTTCGACCGCAGCAACCACGGTGTCGCTCTCAGCCGGGCCTGGTCCGCGTCACCGGGCGCGCCTCCCTCGGGTGGAGCGGTGACCAACAGACCAGGTGGCAAGCTGGTCAGCGGTCCCGAGGGAACGAACAGCAGCACCGGAGCGTCACGGATGACAGCCTGGATCGCCGGGGCTCCAATCAAGGCCACATAGAGTTCGTAGGCGCTCCGCCGGTCGAAAGCCCGATGTCGGGCCTCGATCTGAGCGCGCAGGCCGTCCACGCGCGCCTTCAGTTCCTTGCCCGTCAGGCCGATCCGCGCCCAGGCCGTGCGGCCCTTGCTCACGGCGAACACGAGACCCTGGTCATCGCCGGGCGGGACCATGAACATGATCAGCGCCTCGTTGCGGTTCAGAAGCGAGGCGTCGGGCCCGAAACGGGTCTGAAGCGCCGCGAAGTCGACCGGCTCTGGGGCCCGGAAGTCCCAGTAGCGCGGAGCCCTGGCTTTCAAGGTGGAGGTCAGAGCGGCGATGTGGTTCAGCGCTTCGGCGCGCGCCCTGGCCAACAGCGCGCGATGCTCGACGCCGGCCTGGCCGGTTTCGCCGGCCGCCTTGGCGAATTGTTGCTCCAGCCCATCGCGGTCGACCAGCGCCACCTCATAGGCGTCCGCTTCATCGCCGACGCCCGACGCCCTGGCGGCCGCCAGGGCCGCCGAGCGCGCCATCGCCTCTCCGGAAGCCGAGAGCGCGGCGCGCTGCGCGGCGACGAACGCCTCGCGTTCGAGGGCAACCGGGGTGTCACCCGTCATCCGCCTACCGCCGCCCTCCGACCAGCCCCACAGCGACAACGCCAGGCGGACCGAGCAACGGGTCAAGAGCGTCTTCGCCATGCTCGCCGCCTCACCGATCTGTTCCCTGGAACTGGCCATGGAGGATCGCAGCGAACAGGCGCCGCGATAGTCCAGGGTCGCCTTGTCGAACTGCCCCTGCTTTTCTTCGGTGAAGCCGAGACTCTGGTGGGCGTCGGCCGTATCGGGATGTTCCGGCCCCAAGGCCTTTTCGTCGATCCGCACCGCTCGGCGAAACAGCGGTTCGGCCTCGGCATAGCGGCCCTGGGCCTGCAACAACTCGGCGATACTCCTGATCACGATGGCGACGTCGGTATGCTCGGGACCAAGCACCTTTTCATCGATTTCCAGCGCCCGGCGGAACAGCGGCTCCGCCTCGGCCTGGCGGCCCTCGGCCTGGAGAATGAACGCGAGGTTGTTCATACTCATCGCCGTGTCGGGATGTTCCGGGCCCAAGGCCTTCTCCTGGATCGACAAAGCGCGCCTGAACAGAGGCTCCACCTCGGCGACGCGGCCCTCGTCCCAGAGCAGGCTGCCGAGGTTGTTCAGATCCAGGGCGACGTCGGGATGCTCGGACCCAAGGGTTTTCTCCTTGACCGCGAGGGACCGCCGATAGAGTGGCTCGGCCTCCGCGTAACGACCCTCATCATGCACGATCAGGGCGAGGCCTCCGACACTCTGGGCCGTATCGGGGTGATCTGGACCGAGGGTCTTCTCGCGCGCCTGTAGCGACCGGCGCACGAAACTCTCCGCTTCCGGAAACCGCCCCTCGGACCAAAGCAGCAACCCCAGGCTGTAGAGGCTGGCGGCGGTATCCGGATGGTCCGGCCCAAGAGCCTTCTCGCGGATCGCCAGGGCCCTGCGAAAATGTGGCTCGGCCTCCGCATAGCGCCCTTCGACCCGAAGCAACTTGGCCAGACTATTCTCGCTGCGAGCCGTTCCGGCGTCGTCAGATCCCAGAGCCTTCAGCTTGATCGCCAGGGCTCGGCGCAGCACGGGCTCGGCCTCGCTCTGGCGGCCCTGGGTGATCAGCGCCAGGGCGAGATCCTCCATGCCGACCGCGGTGTCGAGATGATCGGAACCGAGGACCTTCTCCCGCATGGTCACGGCGCGCAGATAGAGATCCTCCGCTTCCGGATAGTGGCCTTGCCCCTGAAGGGCGTCGGCCAGAAACAGGGTCACGGTGGCGCTCTCGGCGGAGGTGGCGAGCGGCGTGGATTGCAGGCCCGTCAGCGTCTGGCGCGACAGCCGTTCAAGTCCGACCCAGTCCGACTGGCGTTTGAGATCCTCCAGCTTCCCGGCATCAAAGGCCGGCGCGGCAATCGAAGGCGCTTTTATAGCCGCCAGCGTCGCGGGGGCGGCGTCCACCGGCGCCGCGGCCAGTAACAACAACACCGCCGATAGGCTGGTCAGAGAGATCATCGGTCCTTTGGCATGCCGCCAATCCAGTCGCGAACCAGAGCCACGCCCTCGTCATGGACAAGGGCGTGGCCGAGCTGAGGCATCATGACGCCCGGTTCCGTGGAAGCCATCCGATAGAGCAAAATCGACCGGTCGGGATGGCCGGGATCGATGGCGACCTCAAGGCCCCCCGAACCCTTGCCTGCCGCCACCGGTCGCTTGCCGATTCCGATTGCGTTCGGGTCGGTCTCCTCCAGGTTCAGATACAGGCCGGAGTTACTGGCCAGGCCCGCGCGGCTGTGACAGTGGCCGCAGTTGGCGTCGAGGTAGGCCCGAGCGCGCGGTTCCAAAGGCAAGGACGGATCGTCCCATCGGGGCGTTCGTGGAGCGACGGCGGCGACAGGCGCGCCCTTCAGCAGACCGAGGCGCGCGAGGTGGGTCAGCTGGTTCTCCCGACCCCCGGCATAGTCGAAATCGCCGTTCAGGTTGCGCGCCTTGGGACCGATCGGGCCCATGACGCCGGCCTGAGCGTGGCACTGCTTGCACTGGTTCACATTGGGGACCGCATAGTCGAAGGCGCGGGCTTGACCGTGGCTGTCGATGAAGCCAACCGGCAGGCGCAGGCCGGCGCGCTTTAGCACGGCCGACATCTGATCATCGTTCCAGACATAGGTCACGGCCGACCAGCCGGCCCGTTTGTGGATCAGCAGCCGGGTCTCGATCAGGCGGACCCTATCGGCCGGCCGCCGTGGGTCGGCCGGATAAGCGAAGGTCTTGATCAGTGCGGCGCCGATGGGAAAGTCCATCAGGCCCTGGGATCGATAGCCGATGTGGGTTCCAGGCGGGAGATACAGGTAACGCTTCTTATCAGCGTAGTCGCTGAACAGCGGCGTATTGACACCATAGGGTGTCACCCCTCGGTTCGGCGAGCGGCCCGCGCCATCGACGAAGAGGCGGTAGTCGGCAAGGACCGGCGCCGGGGTGTCTTCGAGCAGCTTCCCCGTGTCCACCGGCGCGGGGACGGGGGCCGCGCCAAGGCACAGCGCCGCGCCGACCGCCAGGGCCAGTCGCCGAAGAGGCGCGAACGGCCTCACAACCCCGCTTGGTCGGCCGGCAGTCGGATTGCGGGCGGCTCGGCCAGATTCGCGACGCCCAGGGTCGGTGTCGCCTCGGGGTTGGCCCGGGTGGCCGAGGCCCCCTGCAGCTTCAGCCGAAGATTGGCCACCGGTCCCTCGCCTATGGCCAGGCGGACTTGGATCGTCTCGGCGGCGCCGCCGGGATGAGTGTAGGTGTCCACGCCATCCCACAGGACGGGCGGCAGCGAGCCGCCGAGCGCCTTGGCCAGTTCGGTCCCGCCCGGAAAGTCGGGGGCGAAACCGTTGCGGCCGTAATGATTTCCGTGGACGGAGATATCCCTGGGCAGCGGGTTGTAGGCCGGGTCGGTGAACGTCTGCAGATAGGCGACCAGCATCACCCCGGACGAGCCGTTGCCGTCGATGGTGTTGTCGAACACATGCACATCACGGTTGGCCATCACCATCACGCCGGTGCCCGTGGGCACCCCGGCCACCGTGTTGCCCTTTGGGGCGAAGTTGACCGTGTCATTGTTGACCACCTGGTTGTGGAACACCCGGGTCGAGTGCCCTCCCATCTGCGGTAGCCCCGGCAGATCGAAAACAAGTATGCCGCCCGCATTGTGGGTCGAGACATTGTCATGGACGTCGGCGCCATAGCAGTTCTCGATCTCGATACCAGCGACGTTGAACTCGGCCCGGCTGTTGCGGACGACGATGTTGCGCGACTGGCCGACATAAATGCCGGCGTCGGAAGCGCCTTTCACCACCACATGATCGATCAGAACATTGGTGGAGGCCACCGGATAAACGCCGTAGGAGCCATTTGTGGCCTTCGGGCCGCCTGTCCACTCGACGCGGAGGTTGATCAGGCTGATCCGATCGACCCCCTTTGACTTGACCCCATTGGCGCGGGCGTTCTCGATGGCCAGATCGCGCACCACCACCTGGTTGGAAGTGATCAACAGGCCCTCGGCCTCGCCCTTCTGGTGATCGAAGGCAAGCACGGTCTGGTCGGGTCCGGCGCCGGTGACCGTCACCCGGGCGACGTCCAGGGAGAGCCCGTCGCTGAGGTCGAAACGGCCCGGGGCCAGGCGAACCACGTCGCCGGGCTTGGCGTCGATCAGCGCCGTCTGGAGGCGCTCCTGGGCCTGAAGCCCCGGAGCGATATCGATGGTGCGGGCGTACGCCCCGCCGGCGATGGCGATTGCGGCGGCGAGCATTGCCGCCTGGGCGATATGGATTCTCATGGCTGGTCTTCCCGTCCGCGTTTCCCGCGAGCAGCATCGGCCCGATTGGGTGTTGCTGACAAGCCGCCCAGGAGCCTCGCCGCTCAGCCGTCCTTCTTCACCTGCGACGCCACGGCCACCGCCATGGCCGGGTTCATCGCGTCGACCATGGCGGTGGGCATCAGGATCGTGGCCCCGCGCTCCTTGGTGGTCTCGTAGATGATGTTCATCGCCCGCAGTTGCAGGGCCGCGGGATTGCCCTCGTAGGTCTCGGCCGCCTTGAGGAACTGGGCCGCGATCTCAACCTCGGCGGAACCCAGGATCACCCTGGCCTGTTTCTCGCGCTCGGCCTGGGCCTGGCGGGACATGGCGTCCTGCAGGGCCTCGGGAATGGCCACGTCGCGAATCTCGACGCTGATCACCGTGACGCCCCAGGCGGTGGTCTTGCCGCCAATGGTGTCGCGCAGCCGCGCGTCGGCCGTCTGGCGGTCGGACAGCAGGTCGGCCAGCATCGACGAGCCGATCATTTCGCGCAGCGACGTCTGAGCGACCCTGTCGATGGCCGTGCGATAGTCGGTGATTTCCAGGGCGGCCTGGCGCGCGTCGTGCACCCGCCAGAAGATGATGGCGTCGACGTTGACCGGTACGGTGTCACGGGTCAGGGCGCGCTCGGCGTTGAAGCCGGTGGTCTGAATGCGCTCGTCGATGATCGCCACCACACTGTCGAAGATCGGCAGGATCCAGAACAGTCCTGGTCCCTTGACGCCCTGCAGGTTGCCGGCCCGCAGGACGACGAACTTCTGCCAGGTGTTGGCGACCTTGAGGGAGAGCGCGACCAGGACGGCCGCGACAATCAACACCACGCCCAGCGGGGCGTTGACGAATTGCAGGATCAGGCCCCCCGGTACGGCGAGCGCCAAGGCGGCGAACAGGGTGATGGGGTTCATCGGATCGCTCCAGGGCGACGGTTGAATTTCAGCAGGCGCGCCATCATCGCCCACGTCAAGCCGGGTTCCAGGCCTGAACCACCCGCGAAATCCGTGGTAGCTGGGGGCGGGATCGAACCGCCGACCTGTGGGTTATGAATCCACCGCTCTAACCATCTGAGCTACCCAGCCCCATCAGGCGTTTGGGGGTCCGCGCGCGGGAGGGGGGTCTATACGGCCTGGGGCGGGCGCCTTCAAGCCTCATCCATTGCCCATCAGCCGCTCGGCCACAGCCTCGCCGATGGCCAAGGACGACGTCAGGCCCGGACTCTCGATGCCGAACAGCGCCATCAGGCCATGCAGGCCGTGGACCTCGGCGCCATCAAGCCGGAAGTCGGGCTGGACCTCGTCCGGGCCGTGGATCTTAGGTCGCAGGCCGGCGTAGTCGGGGTCGAGGCTGTCGTCTGGCAGGCCCGGCCAGAAGTGGCGGACATATTCGTAAAAGCTTTCGGCCCGAGCGGGATCGACGGTGTAGTCCTCAGTATCGACATAGGCGAGGTCGGGGCCGAACACGGCCTGGCCGCCGAGATCCCGGCGATAGTGGGTGCCAAGCGCCCCGGGGATCGGTGGCGGATAGATCAGCCGGCTGAACGGCGCCCGGCCACGCAACCGGAAATAGACGCCCTTGCCGTAGTGCAAAGCCGGGATAAGCGCGGCCGGGAAGCCCTTGATATGACCGGCGACCGACTGGGCCGACAGACCGGGAGCGGTGACCAGCAGGCGCGCCGTCAAGGTCGCGGGCGACTCGCCGCCGGCCCGGATCTCGAAGCCGCCGTGCTCCAGCGGGGCGGCGCCCTCGAAAGGCGTGGCGGTGACCACGGCGCCGCCGCGATCCTCGATCTCACCTTGCAGCGCGAGCATGTAGCCGTGGCTGTCGAACACGCCGCTCTCGGGCGAGACCAGGGCGGCCTCGGCGCGCAGCGCGGGTTCCAGGGTGACGGCCGCCGACCCGCTGATCAGGGACAAGCCCTCAACGTCGTTGGCGAGGGCTTGCGCCAAAATCCCGTCCAGCCGGTCGATTTGGTCCGGCTCACTGGCCACCACCAGCTTGCCGCACTTGTCGTAGGCGACCTTGTGGCTGTCCAGAAAAGCGTAGAGCGCGCGGCGCCCCTCGACACAGAGCCGGGCCTTCAGGGAGCCAGTCGGATAGTAAAGCCCGGCGTGGATCACCTCTGAATTGCGCGAGGAGACCCCCTGGCCGATGGCCCGCTCTTTCTCCAGAACGACCACCGACAGGCCGCGCCTGGCGAGGGCGTAGCCGCACGCCAGTCCCACGGCGCCCGCCCCCACCACCGCCGCGTCGAAGTCGAAATCCATGGCGCCTGACTAGCGATCAGGAAGGCTGGTGTCAGCCCCACTTCGCCCATAGCGCCGCTTCGGCGGCCTTGGCGGTCCTGACGGCGGCGTCCTTCACATGGCCGAAGCCGCGAATTTCGCTGGGGACCTGGGCAATCTTGGTCGCCAGAGGCAGACGCTTGGCGGAGAGGTCGGCGGTTAGGCGTTCCAAGCCGGCTTCGTAGTCGGCGATCAGGTCACGCTCCATGCGCCGTTCCGCGCTGGCGCCGAAGATGTCGAAGGCGCCGCCGCGCAATCCCTTGAGCCTGGCCAGCAGCGGGAAACCCAGTTCGAGCATCCAGCCGCCGAAAGCCATCTTGCGGGGCTTGCCATTGCGATCCTTGGCGGCGATCAGCGGCGGGGCCAGCCAGACCTTGAGCTTGCCGCCCGTGAAGGTCTGGCCAAGTTCGCCGGCGAACCGGCCATCCGCATAGAGCCGGGCGACCTCGTATTCGTCTTTGTAGGCCATCAGCTTGTAGAGATTGACGGCCACCGCCCGGGTCAGGGCTTCGCCGCCGAGCGGCGACTCGGCGGCTCGCGCCGCGGCGACCCGATCCTGATAGCGACGGGCGTAGGCGGCGTCCTGATAGGCGGTCAGGTCGGCGGCGCGGCGGGCTATCAGGTCATCGAGAGGCAGGGTTTCCGGGGTCGTCGCCGGAGGATTGGGCGTCCGCGAGCCGGGATCGTGGGCGGCGATACGGCCGGCCTCGAAAGCCTGGAGGTTCTGTTCGGCGGCCACGCCATTGAGGGTGATGGCGCGGTAGAGGGCGCGGCTTGAGACCGGTACAAGACCCTTCTGCCAGGCGAAGCCCAGCATGATCATATTGGCGTAGAGGGTGTCGCCGAACCGCCGCTCGGCGATCTCGGCGGCGGCGCAGCCGTCATAACTCTTACACGCCGACGCCAGGCGCCGGGCCATGGCCGGGGCGTCGAAGCGCACGTCGCGATTGATCACGAAATCGGCGGTGGGTTGCAGGTCGGCGTTGCCGCAGGCGACCGTGCGGTCCTTGGCGTAGAGGGCCAGGGCGTCAGGACCCGCGGCGACCAGCAGATCGCAGGCGATCAGCACATGGGCGCTGGCGGCCGGGACGCGGCCACCGACCGACGCATCCTCGGTGTCGCCGATCCGCACATGGCTGAACACCGAACCGCCCTTCTGGGCGAGGCCGGTCATATCGACCACCGACGCGGCGAGGCCATCAATGTGCGCGGCCATGGCCAGGATCGAGGCGGTGGTGGTGACCCCGGTGCCGCCGATGCCGGTGAACACGATGTTACGCACACCGGTGAAGGCCTGGATGTCCGGCAGGGGCGTGGAGTCGGCGGTCAGGGCGGGCAGCGGCTTGGCCTGGGCGTTGGCCGCGCCTTCCAGCGTGACGAAGGACGGACAGAAACCGTCCACACAGGAATAGTCCTGGTTGCAGGTCGACTGATCGATGCGCCGCTTGCGGCCGTATTCGGTGTCCAACGGCTCCACCGAGACGCAGTTGGAGGCGCGCGAGCAATCGCCGCAGCCCTCGCAGACCAGCGGGTTGATGAACACCCGGCGGGGCGCCTGAGCCATGGTCCCACGCTTGCGGCGGCGGCGCTTTTCGCTGGCGCAGACCTGATCATAGATCAGCACCGTGACCCCGAGCGTATCGCGCAGTTCTTCCTGGACGGCGATCAGATCGGTTCGGGGTCGCACGATCACGCCGTCGGCCAGACCCGTCACGCCTTCATAACGGGCGAGATCGTCGGCCACGATCACCGTTTTCGCCACGCCTTCGGCGGCAAGCTGGCGGGTGATCTGGGGAACGGTGAAGCCACTCTCGGCCGCCTGACCGCCGGTCATCGCCACCGCGTCGTTGAACAGCAGCTTGTAGGTGATGTGGGATCCCATGGCGACCGATCCGCGAATGGCCAGGGAGCCGGAGTGATTGTAGGTGCCGTCGCCGAGATTGACGAATACATGCCCCTCGGAAGTGAACGGAGACGCCCCGGCCCAGCTGAGCCCTTCGCCGCCCATCTGGCTGGTGAGGTCGGTGCTGGGGTCGGAGAAGCTGGCCATGTAGTGGCAACCGATGCCGGCCAGGGCGCGGGATCCCTCGGGTAGGCGGGTCGAGGTGTTGTGCGGGCATCCCGAGCAGAAGAACGGCTTGCGGATCTGGTCGGCGGCCAGGGTCACCGCCGCCATGCCGGCCGCCGAAACCCGGTTGAGATAGCCATAGACCCGTTCCATGTGCGGTCCGGGTGGCAGTCGGTCGGCGATAGCCAGCGCGATATCGGCCACCGACAACGCCCCGAGTTGCGAGAGCAGCGGCGCGCTCTGTTCGTCGATCTTGCCGATCACCCGGGGATGGGCATGGGCGGGCAGATCATAGAGCGCCGCGCGAGCCTGTGTCTCCAGCAGTGGCCGCTTGTGCTCCACCACCATCAGCGTCTCCAACCCGGCGGCGAAGGCGCGCAAACCGGTGGGCTCCAGCGGCCAGGGCATGCCGACCTTGTACAGGGAGACGCCGAGATCGGCGGCTTCGGCCAGGCTGATCCCCATGGCGGCGAAGGCCTCCATCACGTCGGCCCAGGCTTGGCCGTGGGCGGCGATGCCCAGGCGCGGCCTGTGGGAAGTCAAAACGACGCGGTCAATGCCGTTGGCGCGGGCGAAGGCCAGCGCGGCGGGCAGTTTGTGCAGGCGGAGCCGCCGCTCCTTGTCCATCGGCTGGTCCTTCAGCCGGATGCCCACGCCACCGGCCGGGAATGGGAAATGGTCCGGCAAAACGAAGGCGCCGCGATCAGGTCCCACCGCGATGGTCGCCCCGGAATCCATGGTGTCGGCAAGCGCGATCAGCCCAACCCACAAGCCCGAGAACCGCGACATGGCGTAGCCCAGCAGGCCATAATCCAGCACCTCCTGAACGTCGGCCGGGGCCAGCACCGGCATTTCGAAATCCTGGAACGCATATTCGGACTGCGACGGCAGGGTGGAGGATTTACAGGCATGGTCGTCGCCGGCCACGGCCAGGACACCGCCCTGCCCCCAGGTGCCGGCGAAATTGGCATGCTTGAACACATCGCCGGTCCGATCGACGCCCGGGGCCTTGCCGTACCAGAGCCCGAACACGCCGTCGTAGAGCGCGCCCGGAAACAGGTTGGCCTGCTGCGTTCCCCAAACGGCGGTGGCGCCCAGGTCCTCGTTGATGGCTTCCTTGAACAGGATGTGGCGCTCGGCCAGGGCCTTGGCGGCCCGCGCCGCCTGCTGATCCAGGCCACCCAGCGGCGATCCCCGATAGCCTGACACGAAGCCGGCGGTGCTCAGCCCGTTGCGCGCGTCGCGGCGGGCCTGATCGAGCATCACCCGCAGCAGAGCCTGGACGCCGGTGATGAATACGCGGCCCGTTTCGAGCGAGAATTTGTCCTCGAGGGTGACCGTGGCGTGCCGCATTTGAAACTCCCTTGATCACGCCCTGACCGGACCAGGCAAGATTATAGAGAAATCCAGACAAGGCTTGCCAAATTTGTGCCCAGAGTTCTGGGTAGATTGGAATCAAAATACGATGATGTCGCCAATTAGGGGTATGTTTTGTCTGAAGCTTTAGACGCCGTCGGCGCGCGCATCCTGGACCTGGTACAGCAAGACGCCAGTCTCTCCGTCGCCGAGATTGCCGAGCGTGTGGGCCTGTCGTCCAGCCCTTGCTGGCGGAGGATCAAGAAACTGGAGGATGACGGTATCATCCAGCGCCGCGTGACCATACTCGACCGAGAGAAGCTGGGCCTCA
Organism: Caulobacteraceae bacterium; assembly: GCA_025359665.1. Lineage (GTDB taxonomy): Bacteria > Pseudomonadota > Alphaproteobacteria > Caulobacterales > Caulobacteraceae > Acaudatibacter. Next base: position 1,080 of record JANYFU010000025.1, on the reverse strand, counting down.
CTTTCGAGGTCTATTGTACCGTCAAACTGTCACTTCCCACAAAGCAAAATCTGGAAACCTTCGAACAGGCGGTGCTGCTTTGGGCGGAAGTCGTGCAATGCGCGACGGTGACCGGCGCCGCCGACTACGAATTGCGCATCGTGACGCGTGACATGCACGCCTTTGACGACTTCCTGCGCGACCGTATTCTTTCGTTGGGACTGGTCTCCAACATAGAGAGCAAGATCGTGGTGCGGGCGGTGAAGAACACCACCGCCGTGCCGCTGGGCCTCGTCAGCCCGTTTCTGGCGACGATCTCGCCGCGTGGAGCCCTCTGATGATCGACCTCGTTCTTCAACCGCATCAACACGACCTCGGCGGGTTCACCGTCGGGCGTGTGCTGCCTCAGATCGCGCGGCGGATGGTCGGGCCTTTCGTGTTTTTCGACCACTTCGGTCCCGCGCGATTCGAACCGGGATTCCCGAAGTCGGCCGACGTTCGTCCGCATCCGCACATTGGCCTTTCCACGGTCAGCTATCTGTTCGAAGGCGAGATCACCCATCGCGATAGCGTCGGTTCGGAGGTTGAAATCCGGCCGGGTGAGGTCAACTGGATGACGGCGGGGCGGGGCATCACCCATTCGGAGCGGTTCGAGACCCTCCGCCGGACCGGCGGGACCATGCACGGCATCCAGGCCTGGGTCGCCCTGCCCAACGAGGCCGAGGAGATCGCGCCGGCCTTCGCTCACCATGGCCCCGAGGATCTGCCGACCTATGAATCGCCGGACGGCCTGTGGGCGCGGCTGATCGCCGGCAAGGCGTTTGGGGCGGAGGCTCGGGTGAAGACCCATTCACCTATGTTCTATGTCCACTGGCGCCTGCGCGCCGGGGCCAAGGCCCAGATCCCGGCCGAATATCCCGAACGCGCCGCTTTCGTGGCGGCGGGCCAGGTCGAGGTGGATGGTCGAACGTTCGGAGCCGGCCAGATGCTGGTCCTGACCGCCGGCGATCCGGTGCTGGTGACCGGCGTCACCGACGCGCAGGTGATGCTGCTTGGCGGCGAGCCGGTAGGCCCCCGATTCCTCGACTGGAACTTCGTCTC
>JANYFU010000007.1 GCA_025359665.1 Caulobacteraceae bacterium | reverse complement strand
TTGCCGACATATAGCGACTCGCCACCCTCGCCGAACATCCGGTAGACGCCGGGCGTGTCGGGCAGGCGCGTGACCAGATCCTTGATGAGGTCGGCGCCGGTCAGGGGTGTGGAATCGGCCAAGGTCGCGTCGTCGGACATGCGGGCAAGATAGCCTCTCGACGGCGGAAACGCATCGTCCTGGGCACTTCCACCGTAAAACCACCGTTAATGCGGTGAATCGACGCCGCATGCGGGAGGCCTTGGCCGCATGAGCGTCGGCTTGTAGCCAAACGCCGGATTCACAATGAAAAAGATCGACTATATGATTTCATAATGCAATAAAATTTTAGATTCTGTCAAGAATTATTTCTCATTTGCGAAGGTTCGGGCCGAGAAGGGGCGCACTTGTTCCACTTCAGGGAACCAGATAGAGATATAACATGCATGTGATTTCCCGGCGACCGCTTGCGGCGTTTGGCGACAACCATCCAGATGCCAAGGCATCGATCGAGGCTTGGTGGACCACGGCGGCGAGGGCGCAATGGACGTCTCGAAATGATGTGCTGGGGTCGTTTCCCAACGCCCATGGTGTCGGAGACGGTCGAATTCGCTTTGAGATAGCCGGTGGGCGCTATCGACTGATCGTGGCCTTCGACTTTACCCGAAAGGTGGCGTTCGTGAAGTTCCTAGGCTCCCACGCCGAATATGACCGGGTCGACGCCGCCACGGTTTCGCAATTCTAGGACAGAGACATGGACATCAGGCCGATCCACACCGACGAGGACAACGCCGCCGCCCTGCGCCGAATCGAAGCACTATGGGGCGCTGAATCGGGAACACCGGATAGCGACGAACTCGACATCCTCATCGCCCTTGTCGCGCACTATGAACAGGCGCGGTGGCCGACACCGAAGCCGGGCCGCCCCGCCGAGTTCCTCCGCGCCTTCATGGCGTTGAGTGACCGCACTCAGGGCGAACTGGCCACGCTGCTGGGCTCGAAGTCCCGCGCCTCGGAAATCCTCAACGGCAAGCGCGATTTCACCGTCGAGCAGATCAGACTCCTGTGCCACCGTTGGGGCGTTCCGGCCGACTGCCTGATCGGCGAACTCCAGACCGCCTAGCCGAGGACGAAGCCGCCATGACCCACCCCATTCTCGAAAACGTCGCCAAGAGCACACGCCACACAAGCTTTTACCTCTCATGCGGCGCGGCCGACGCGACGCCGATCATCTTCGTCCATGGCTGGCCGGAGCTGTCGATCTCGTGGCGCCACCAGCTGCCAGTGTTCGCGGGCCTGGGGCTGCGCGCCATCGCCCCGGACATGCGTGGCTATGGTCGCTCGAGCGTCCATCCAAACCAGAAAGACTACGCTCAGGAACACATCGTCGCCGACATGATCGAGCTGCTGGAAAGCCTGGGCGTGGAAAAGGCGATCTGGGTCGGCCATGACTGGGGCGCGCCGGTGGTCTGGGGGCTCGCCCAGCAGCATCCGGACCGCTGCCACGGCGTCGCCAATCTGTGTGTGCCCTATATCCCCGAAGGCTTCTCGCCGGAGAAGATCATCCCCCTGGCCAATCGCTCGATCTATCCCGAAGCGCAATTCCCGGCGGCGCAGTGGGACTACATGATGTTCTACCGCGAGAATTTCGCCGCGGCACACGGCGGCTTCGAGAACAACGTCCGGGCCACCGTAAAGGCGCTGTTCAGGGCCGGTGGCCCGGAGGGAAAAGGCCAGCCGGCAATGACCGCCTTCGTTCGCGCCAACGGCGGCTGGTTCGGCCCCGGCCCGGGGGCGCCCGAACTGCCGCGCGACGAGAGCGTCCTGACCCAGGAAGACGAGAACCGCTACACCGCCGCGCTTGAGCGCAACGGCTTCGCCGGACCTGACAGCTGGTACATGAACGGCGAGGCCAATGTCGACTTCGCGGAACGCGCGCGCGCAACCTGGCGCCTGACCATGCCGGTGCTATTTCTCCACGCCGCCTATGACTACGTCTGCGAGACCCTCGACTCCCGCCTGGCCGAGCCGATGCGCGCCCACTGCGCCAACCTGACCGAGGCGACAGTCCAGTCGGGCCACTGGATGGCCCAGGAAAAACCCACCCAGGTCAACGCCGCTCTGGCCAAATGGCTGGCGAACCAACTGCCGGAGCTCTGGCCGATAGCCTGACTTCGCCCTTGGTCAGAGCCGCTGATCGCCGGACAAGATGTGCGCGTGAACAACCGGCGACAGGGGTGTGAAACCTTCGACGTGGTCGTGAAAAAAAAGCCGATCCGTCACTTTGTC
>JANYFU010000621.1 GCA_025359665.1 Caulobacteraceae bacterium | reverse complement strand
GACCCCGACACTCCGCCCCAGGCGGCGCTGTATGACAGCGGCGGCAGGCGCCTGCGCTGGATCGAACACAACGCGCTGGACGCCGGTCACCCGTTCCATCCCTACGCCGCGCGCTATCCCGAGCCTGAATTCGGGGTGCTGAAATCCGCCGACGGCCAGGATCTGCACACGGTGCTGCTCAAGCCGGTCGGTTTCGACCCCGGCCGGAAATACCCGGCCATCGTCCAGGTCTATGGCGGACCGGGCGTCCAGACCGTGACGCGGGCCTGGCGCGGACCCAACGAGAAGCTTCTGCTGGAGGCCGGCTATGTGCTGTTCCAGCTCGACAACAGAGGCTCTTCCAACCGGGACGTCCGCTTCGAATCGGCGATCGCCCGGCGGCTGGGCTCGGTGGAGGCGGACGATCAGCTGGTCGGACTGGACTGGCTGCGGAGCCTGCCGTTCGTGGACGCCGATCGGGTGGGCGTCTCGGGCTGGTCGTATGGCGGCTACATGACCCTGCGGATGATGACCGACCCCCGCGCCCACCTGAAAGCCGGGGCGGCCGGCGCGCCGCCCACCGACTGGCGCGAATACGACACCCACTACACCGAGCGGTTCATGGGCACGCCCCAGACCGAGGCCGCCGCCTATGACGCCTCGGCCGTGATTCCGCGCCTGGGCGACCTGAGCGGCCGCCTGCTATTGCTCCAGGGGATGGCCGACGACAACGTCCAGATTTCCAACAGCTTCGCGGTGATGGTCGACCTTCAGGCCAGGTCGATCCCCTTCGACCTGATGCTGTTCCCCGGCCAGAGGCACGGCGTTCAGGGGCCGGCACGCCAGCTGCAGCTGTGGCGCACGTTCCTGGAGTTCTTCGGCCGCGAGTTGGGGGGGCGGGATATGAAGGACGGACGCTAGAACTTCAGCCCATGCGCGACGAACCAGGCCACGCCTACCGCAGCCAGGGCCACGGGAGCGATCAGCCATGGCGCGGCCATGGGCGGCGCCGGCGAGTTGGAGTCCTCGGCGAGGCCGGTCAGCATCGGCCGGATCAGGTTCCTGCCCCTCACGGCGTAGACCGCGATCGCCGCCAGATGTAGCGCGACCAACACGGCCAGAACCCAGAATAGCCGGTGGTGCAGATGGGCCAGCGCCCGGCCGGTGTCGAAACTGACGAACTTCGACAATGACCCGGCCTCCAGGCTGTCCTCGTCCACCGAAAACAGGCCGAGCCCCACCTGGGCCGCCAACACGGTCAGCATGGCCGCGATGCTCCATACCCCCAACGGCGTGTGTCCGACCCGCGCCGGAACTTCGCCGCGCAGATAAGCCGCCACCCCTCGGGGTCCGCGCAGAAAACTCGAGAACCGCGCCGTGGGCGAGCCCACCACGCCCCAGATCAGCCGAAACGCCAGCAGGCCCAGGATCGTGTAGCCCGACAGCCGGTGCCAGGGCAGGTGATCACTTTTGGCCGCCCACCAGGAAAACGGGATCAGGATGGCCAGCAGCCAATGAAACACCCGAATGGGAATATCCCACACCCGCGCCATCACGCCGCCCTGCCGCGAGCGGTTCAGGTCTTGTCCTTCTCCTTGAAGGTCTCATGGCAGCCTTTGCAGGCCGCGCCCACGTCGTGAAAAGCGGGACCGACAGCGGCGGCGTCGCCGGACTGGGTCGCAGCGTCAAGCCTGGCGGCGGCGGCGGCGAAGGCCTTGGCCTTGGTTTCAAAGCCGGCCATGTCGGTCCAGATCACCGGCAGGGCATGGCTCTTGGGTTCGGCCTTCTGGCCGCTGCCCGGCGGGAACCAGCTCGGCAGTTGGCGCGACGCCAGGGCGATCTTGCCGGCCTCGACCTTGACCACGGCCATGTCAGGCGCGCCGCTCTTAACCTGTTCGAAAACCGCCTTGCTGGATTTCCCCAACGCCTTCATGTGTCCCATCCGGTCCTTGGCCGCCTCGGCGCCATGCAGGGCCTCGGCGACGGTGGCGCCGGCGATCAGGATAGCGCCCGCGAAGAGCAAGGCGGCGAGGGGCTTGGATAGCGTCATGAAGCGTCCCGTTCGATGTTTGGAAGGGGAGAAGAAAAGCGGGAACCGGCGGGGCGTCAAGGGGAGGCGAATAGTGGGTCTCGTTGTGCTCGTCCAGGACATAGAAAACGGCCCCGGCGTGAGCCGGGGCCGCGAAGTTTCTAGGCGATTGAAGTCAGGCCGTTTTAAGCGCCGACGGTGATCGCGTTGCACTGGGAACCCGTGCCCGTGGCGGGCAGCGCGCCCTTGTTCAGGATGTTGAGGTTCAAGGCGTTGGTCGGGGCGATCGGGGGCGTCCCCGTCTTGGTCGGCGTGATGAAGGTCTGGGTTATGGCGGTGGTCCAGGCCTTGGGCATTGGTGAGAAGCCGTTCTTGGCCAGCAGACCGGTGGTGGCGGTCGCGACAGTCTTGTCGTTCAGATAGTAATTGAAGAAACCCCGGATCGCGGCGGCTGTCGCCGAGTTGCTATAGCAGGTGTAGAGGCTGACGTTCGTGGTGCCGACGAAGGGGTAGAAGGAGCCCAGCAGAGTGGGGTTGGCCAGAGGCGTGGCGACCGGAGCGCCAGCGTTGCTATAGGTCAGAGTCGTCGATAGCGGCTCGGCCCAGTCCTGCGGGGCGGAGCGAAGACCGACGTTCGTCGTCGCGGGCGTATATCCACCCGTCGAATTCGATTGCGGCGGCAGGATGGCCGTTCCCGCATTGGCCGATCCGAAAGCCTTCAGGGCGTTGGCGCCCGTGGGCTCGATCACGGTCGTGCCGACCTTAACATCGACCACGTTAAGGCCGTAGGTATTGGCGCCTGAGTTGATGACGGCCGGCAAGGCGTAGTCGGGGCTGAGAAAGCCAAGGCGGCCCTGCACGTAGGTCGTGCTGGCGGCGGGCGTGGTGTTGAAAGCCACATAGTCGGCGACACCACTGCTCAGGTTGGCCAGGGTGTATTTGCCGACCTGTCCAAGCTGAGTGTAGGTGCCGGCGGGGCCGTTGTTGACGCCGCCGGCATAGGTGGCGCCTTGCAGGCTGGGCGGGGTCTTCTTGCTGCCAGCCGGCAGGTAGGCGTTGGTGTAGGTGATGTTGTGGCCACCTTCGGTATAGGTGGAGCCGTTCGCCCCCTGACCGCACTGAGCGGCGAGCGCGCGATAGAAGATCGAGGTTGTGCCAGAACTGTCGGCGCGACCGACGATCTCGATCGGCAGCGTAGCGAATTCCGTACCCGTGTCCGTCGTATCCTTCAGGCTGACACCGCCATTAAGGGCTTTCAACGCGGGGTCGTTCCAAAGCGTGATCTGACCATTGAAAATGGCGCAGACGGTCGAAACGTCGAGGATCAAACCGCCGCTGCCGTCCACATTGAGTTTCTTCAAATGGAATTTGTACGAAGTGACCACGCCGCTGCCGTCGGCGGCCTTCTTGTAGACGGGGTCGTAGGGCAGGGCCACGGGCGAGACCAGAACCGGAATCTGGATCTGAGCACCGTAGAGTTGGGCGGGGTTGCCGTATTGCGGGGCGACGGGTGTCACGCCGGGAGCGACGACGGTGACGCTGCCTTCCGTGCCACCGTTGGCGTAAACTCCAGCGTCCGTGCCATTGAGGCCGTAGTCCGAGGCGGCGAAGCTGACCGCGGGATAGGGGCTAGGCGTGGTCCCCGGAACGGTGTCACCCCAGAAGGTGGCGGCGTCGTGGCTGTAGTAGCCATTGATGCCCGCGCCCGAGCCGGTGGAGATGTAGTTGGCGGTCTTGCCCGCATCCACGGGACCCGCCGCGCAGTTGTGCGCCGGCACGCCGGTGAAATTGAAGAAGGGCAAGGTTGAGGCGGTCTCATTGGCCGTGGGGCCGGTAAGTACAGTTCCAATGATTACTAGGGGAACCTGGTTGCCATAACAATCGCCGACGTTACGCATGTCCGGAGCGATCAGCGATGAGCCGCCGCCATAGATGTTGGTGCCGGGGCCACCCACGGCGTGGGCGGCGCTGGCGAAAGCCAGGCTGGCGGCGACAAGGGCGGAGGCCCCCGTCAGCATTTTGGTCTTGGTCATTTGAGTTATTTTCCCTGGTTGATGGCGGTTTGCTGCAGTTGCCCGTCAGGGCCTGGGCTAGATCGCCAGGCACGAAACGTGCATCCGAAATTCGGTATTAATTTCTCATAGATCGTCGTTCACAGCGAATTTCGCGATGAATAAGGGTAAATTATTAAATCTTCAGGTCATTAATTTTAGACGAAGATCCTATAACGCAGTTAGGATATTCAATTTACTCCTCTTACGACTATGATTTCTCAGTCATTTTTTGAGATATATCTCTTTCTGGCCGCAAAGATCGCGGCCTTCCAAGTCCGTGTAACCGTCGTATGCCTCGCCAGGGTAACGATTCGATGACAACGGGGCGGGCGCCACCCGGAACCTCGGAGACTTTTGACCGGGTTGAAGAGAGGAATTCCAATCCCTTCAGCGGATTAGGACGCCTAAAAAAAATTTCAGGTTTGAAGCATTCTACAAGCGAGGAAACCCATCGCGATTTTCAGCGGCAGGGCGTCCTTGGAGGCCCGGAATGGCTAATTCATCCGCTATCGGATTAAAAATCCTATTTTTCCTATGGGCGAAATCAATGCAAACGAAGAAAATTCCTAGACTCATAAATTCCTGTCATTATTCCGTATCATTTATTATCAATTAGCAAATCAGAGCATTGATTCGAAAATTATCCTCGATTTTTACAATCTAACATTGAAAGAACCTAAACCTTCCGGTAAGTCCCGATCAGACAACCGAAGGCGGCAGCCGCCTCGCTTTTTTTGGCACGCCACGCGTTCGGGGGGTCCATGTGCAAATCACAGCGGGTCGTCCGCCTCCGGGCGCGGGCTGTTCTCGCGTCTATGATCCTTGGATTGACAGCTCAGGGGTACGTCGCCCGGGCGTCGGACGCGCGAGTGGACGGATTTTTCATAGCCGCCTTCGATGTCGCGGGGGTCAAGCTGATCGACCAGGCCGACGTGGAAGCTGCGGTCTATCCGTTTCTCGGCCCCCAGAGAACGCGGACCGATATCGATCACGCCGTCGAGGCGCTGCAAAAGGCCTACCAGGCTCACGGCTATCAGACCGTCGTGGTGGACTTTCCCCAACAGACAGTAAGCCTGAGCGGCGACAATATCGTCCGGCTGAGGGTGACGGAAACGCCCGTCGGTCGCCTGCGGGTGACCGGCTCGCGATATTATTCGCCCGACGCCATCCGCTCCGCCGCGCCGTCGCTTCAGGAGGGCCAGGCGCCAAACATTTCCCAGGCCACCCGGGAGATCGCGGAGATCAATCGCCTACCCGGACGGCGGGTTGAACCCGTGCTCCACGCCGGCAAGGCGCCCGGTACGGTCGATGTCGATCTCAAGGTCATCGATACGGCGCCGCTGCATGCCAGCATCGAGCTGACCAACGACCATAACCAGAGCACCGATCCCCTTCGGCTGACGGGTACGGCGCGCTATGACAATCTGTGGCAGCTCGGGCACAGCGCCTCGTTCACCTACGCCGTGGCGCCCACCAACCGCGACCAATCGGAAATCTTCGCCGGCTCTTATCTCGCGCCGATCTGGAACACGCCGTTCAGCCTGCTGGCCTTCGGCTACAGTTCCAACAGCAATGTGGCGACGCTCGGGGGCACAAATGTCCTGGGCAAGGGCTATGCGATCGGCACGCGGGCCATCCTTCAGCTGCCGCGCCGTGGAGATGTCTCACAGTCGGTGAGCTTCGGCCTCGACTTCAAGAACTTCGACGAGGCGATCAACTTCAGCAACACCGTCAGCGCCGACGCCATCCACTATTGGCCTGTCACCGCGGTCTATAATTTTCAGCGCGACGGCGCGAAATTCTCCACCAAGGCCTCGCTGGGCCTGACCGCCGGATTGTCGGGCCTCGGCAGCGACACCGCCGCCTTCAACAACAAGCGCGCCGACGCGCGCCCAAACTTCGTTCACATCAATCTGGACGTCACTCAGTCGGAAACCCTCTGGCATGGGTTCCAGGCCACTCAGCGCCTGTCCGGCCAGGCCACCGACCAGCCCCTGGTGTCCAGCGAGCAGTTCTCCAGCGGAGGCCTGACCTCGGTGAGGGGCTATCTACAGTCCGAGGCGGTCGCCGACGAGGGGCTGTCCGGGGCCGTCGAACTGGCGACCCCGTCCCTGGCGCCCAAGTTCATGGCGCGCAAGGTCGCCGGCCTGGTCGACGACCTGCGGCTCTACATCTTCGCCGACGGCGCGGCGCTGTGGGTGCTGCGGCCGCAGCACGGTCAGACGCAGTTCTTTTCGCAGAGCAGCGTCGGCGTCGGCCTGCGCACCGAATTGCTGCGTCATCTCAGCGCCGAGGTCGCCCTGGCCATGCCTTTGATCTCCGGCCCGGTGACCCATGCCGATCGCCCGCGCGCCACCTTCAGTCTGAAATCGGACTTCTGACATGCCAGCCACTTCAACACGCTCAAGTTCGATCAAGGGGAACGCACGCATGCGATCGCTGCTCATGGTCCTGGTGCTGGCCATCGCCGCCATTCCCGCGGCGGCCAACGCCTGGTGGCAGAAGGACTGGCCACTGCGCAAGGAAATCACCCTGGACGCCTCCTCCAAGGGCGGAAACATCCTGCAACCCGCCGGCCGCATCCCGGTTTTGATCCGCCTGCATACCGGTAATTTCACGTTCACCGACGCCTCGAAAAACGGCGACGATCTGCGGTTCGTGGCCGAGGACGACAAGACACCACTGGCCTTCCACGTCGAATCCTTCGACCCGCTGCTCGGCGTGGCGGCGGTCTGGGTGGACGTTCCTCAATTTCCGGTGGGCGCCGCGAAGAAGATCTGGATGTACTATGGGAACAAGAAGGCCGTTCCGGCGGGCGACGCCGCCGCGACCTTCGATGCCGACTATGCGCTGGTTTACCATTTCGACGGTCCAGCCGGATCGCCGCCCCTGGACAGCACGGCCAACCATGTGACGGCGCTGACCACGCCGGGTGGCGTCGATGAGGCTTCGGTGATCGGCAAGGGCGCCAAGTTCAACGGCGCCGGCGGCGTCTCGATCCCGGCCGCGCCATCGCTGGCCGCCGCGGCCGGAGCGCCCTTCACCTTCAGCGCCTGGGTCAAGAGTTCGGCGCCACGACCCCGGGAAGCGATCTATGTGCGCCGCGACGGGGCCTCGGCCACCGTTGTCGGCCTGGACAGCGGCGTCCCCTTCGTCGAAATCCGCGGCGGCTCCGGGGCCCCGCGGCTTACGGCGAACCAGCCAGTGGCGCCGGGTCAATGGACTCACATCGCCGTCACCGCCGATGGCAAGGTGATCACGCTCTATGTGAACGGACACCAGGCCGCCACCGTGCCCGGCGCCCTGCCGGCCTCCTCCGGGGCGGCCGAGCTGGGGGCCGACTCCGCCACGCCCTCCGACCTTACACCCTTCGCCGGGGTTCTTGACGAGGCGCGGATCTCAAAGACGACCCGGTCGGCGACCCTGGTCCAGGTCGACGCCTCGACCCAGGGCGCCGAGTCGCGACTGGTGGTCTACGGCGACGCCCAGAAACAGGCCGGCATCGGTTTTGGAACCCTGGGCCTGATCGTCACTCACGTCGATTTGCCGGCCTGGTGCATCATCGGCCTGCTGGGGCTGCTCGCGATCGGTTCCTGGTGGGTGATGTATGTCAAGATCGACTATGTGAACCAGGTCGATCGGTCCAACGACCGCTTCCTGGCCTTTTTCCACGAACATGGGGGCGACCCGGTCGCGCTCAACGCCCAGATAGAACCGCGCCGGTTCGCCGCGTCCTCGCTCTACCGCATCTATCACGCCGGCGCCGAGGAGATGTCGCGCCGCTCCAAGCGCGGCCAGGGCACGATGTCGGAACAGGGTGTCGAAGTCGTCCGTTCACTGATGAATACCCGGCTGGTGCGGGAAAACCAGCGGCTGTCCAGCGCCCTGGTGGTCCTGACGATCGCCATCTCCGGCGGTCCGTTTCTGGGTCTGCTTGGGACGGTGGTCGGGGTGATGATCACCTTCGCCGACATCGCCGCGGCGGGGGACGTGAATATCAACGCCATCGCGCCCGGCATCTCGGCGGCCCTGCTGGCGACGATCGCGGGCCTGGCGGTCGCCATCCCAGCCCTGTTCGCCTACAACTATATCCTGCTGCGCAACAAGAACGTGTCGGCGAACATGCTGGTGTTCGTCGATGAATTCGTCACGCGGATATCCGAACTGCACAGGGACAACGATCGTCCCGTGGCCGCTGAATAGGGGCCGGCCATGCAAGTCCAGGATGAAGACAAACCCTATGACGATATCAACATCACGCCGATGCTGGACCTGGCCTATGTGCTGCTGGTCATCTTCATCATCATGACCACCGCCGCCGTGCAGGGCATTCGGATTGACCTGCCCAAGGCCAGCTCCACGGTCAGCCTGTCGAAGCCCAAGACTAAGGCCATCACCATCAACAACAATGGTGATGTTTTCCTCGACGCCTATCCGGTAACCCTGCCCGATCTGGAAAACCGCCTGCGCACCGCCAAGGCGACGGAGCCCGATTTTCCCGTCGTGGTGCGCGGCGACGCGGCCGTCCAGTACCAGAAGGTGATGGACGTGCTGGACCTGCTCCGGCGGCTGGATCTCAACAAGGTCGGTCTGGTGACCGGCAAGGCCTCGGGGTAGCGGCCCGCCGGGACGCCAGGCCATGACCGACGATTGGAACGAGAATGGAGAAAGCAAGCGCGGCCTGAAGGGCCCGCTGATCGGCGGCCTGATCTTGGCGGCCGTCGGCGGCGGCCTGTGGCTTCTCAGCCAGAATATCGCCGGAGTCACCCTGCCCTCGGCGCTGCCCACGCCGACCGTCAACCTGTTGCCTCCGCCCCCGCCGCAACCACCGCCGCCGCCGCCGACCAAGGAGCCACCGCCACAGCCCGACAGGATGGAGGCCCCTAAGCCCGAAGATCAGCCGAAGGCCGACAACCAACCCAAACAGCTGACCATCGCCGGACCAGCCCAGGCCGGCGGCGACGCCTTCGGTATCGGCGCGGGAAAGGGCGGCGGCTCGGCGGTGATCGGCGGAAGCGGCGAGGGCTCGGGCCCCGGCGGCGGGGATTTCGCCGAAGCCAACTACCGGCGCTTCCTAAGATCGGAAATCCAGCAGGCGTTGCAGTCCAACAATCGGATCTCCCGGCTGTTCTCCACCGCCGTGGTGGCGATCTGGATCGATTCA
>JANYFU010000541.1 GCA_025359665.1 Caulobacteraceae bacterium | reverse complement strand
GTCGTGCCAGGACGGCTTCGCCCAGGTCCCCGCCGCCCATCTGGATGGCACCGTCTATATGGCCTTCCTGCACGACCTGACCGGGACGGCCCGGATCACAGTGTCCCGCGACGACAACTTCGGATCCGGAGCGACACCCTTCACGGCCTTGACCGACCCGAGTGACATGCCCACGCCCCTGCCCGGGCGATTTGTCACCGCCGCGATCACTTCGCCCTCGGGCACGATGGGAAACACCCGGCTTGGCGCGAGCAACATCACGCTGGCGGTGGACCCACGCAACAGCGACCGGGTCTATGTGGCCTATGGCGACAGCGGCGGCGCCAGTACCGAAACCATTCATGTCAGGCGCTCCATAAACCGGGGGCAAGACTGGTCGGGCGACCTGTTGAGCGTCACCAACGCCATGAACCCGCAGATCGCGATCAATTCCCTAGGCACGGTGGGCGTGCTCTATCAGCGCGTGGTGGCGACCAACTGGGAGGCCCATCTCGTCCGGACCACCGACGTCGACGCCACCGCCTTCGACACGCCGGGCGTGGATCTGGCGAACACGCCGGTGATCGCCGGCGACCCCGGCCTGCCGGGCCTGCAGCCACAAATCGGCGACTACGCCTCATTGCGGGCGGCGGGACGCAATTTCTTCGGCATGTTTTCGGCGGCGAACACGCCCAACTCGGCCAATTTCCCGGTCGGCGTCACCTATCAGCGGCAGGTCGACTGGACGGCGCACAAGCTCTACGCCGACGCCGCGCACACGACCGAGGTCCGCGCGTCCATCGATCCGTTCTTCTTCGAAGTCGACGCCCTGACACCCGATCTTGACTTCTATGTTCGCGACTGGACCGACGACGCGGCCCATGGCGACAACGGCGCCGAACCGTCGACCCACCCGCAGTTCTACACCACCAGCGACGTGTGGAACCGGCGCGATCCGACGCCTGGGCCGTTCGTCAACGACCAGCCGTCGAACGAGGACGCCGGCAACGGCGCGGGCACGGTTGGCGACAATTTCGCCTTCGCCCGGGTCCGCCGCAACGCGCCCGGCGCGGCGCTCCCCGTCAACGCTCACTTCCTGGTCGCCAAGTTCGGCACGGGCAGCAACTGGGTGGACGGGACAGTCGGCGACCCCGACACGACGTTTCCGGCCGACGCGACGGTCACCACCGACGCTGGCGTCGGCCCGTGGATCAGCCCGCCATTCCAGTGGCATTTGAACGGGATAGCCGGCAACCACCTGTGCCTCGCCGTGGAGATCAGCGCACCGGGCAGTCCGTTCATCCCGCCGAGCCTGGTGGGCCAGACCGTGGGTTGGGGGGCGGCGCCATTTACCGACCTGCGAATCCTGGGTGACGACCACAAGGCCCAGCGCAACATGCATCTGTCGACCACTCCGGCGAGCGGTTCGCCCGCCGGCGGCGGGATCACCGACTATGCGATCATCCACAATGGCGATGTGTTCACGCGGGATATACCGATCCGGATCGGCGCCTCGGGCATTTCGAGGCGCTATGTAAAAGGCGCGGGAATTCTGGTCGTCGGTCAGGAGAAACGCCAGGAGGCGGTCGGCCTCGGTGGAACGCTGCTCCTCCCCGCCATGCGACCTGGCGAAAATCGATGGGTCGCCCTTCGGGTCGAGACCGCCGGATTGCCGGAAGGCGCCACCGCCCTGATCACCGCCGACGAGCTGTCCGGCGCTGGTGTCGTCAACGGGTTCGCCGTCGGCATCACCGCGCGGTCGCCGGCGGCGACGATCAAGGCGAATCTAGACATCTATCGCGGCGTCGCTGAGCGGCTCGCCGCTGGTTTCGGCGCCAAGGCCAGCGCCACCGATATGGCGATCAGCCGAAAGGTCACGCCCCAGACGTTCGCCAAATTCGTGCACGCGCGCATGGCGCCGCACCTGAAGGCCGATCTTTCACAGGTCGGCGTAAGCGCGACCGACGGCTTCGGACTGGAGACACTGCTCGCGGCCGTCGACAGCGCCCCGTCCGACTCCGCCTTGGCGGACGGTGTCGCAGGCCTTTTGAACGGTATCGATGCGCGCCTCACGGCCATCGAGCTGCGGAAGGGGGATCCCGCCGATATCATTCAGATGGTCCGCTGGCAGCGGCAGCTGTTCAGGTCCAGGCCGGAACTGGCGAAGCTGGGCTGCGCGGCCAAGGTGATCGAGGCTTCGAACGTCTTCCTGAGCCAGCGCGAGGCGCGAAAGGTCACCAACGGCGAGGCCTATCCCAAGCACATAGAGGAAGTCTGGGCCTGTCTGCGCGACGCTGTCGCCAGCAAGGGCGGCACGCCGCCGCCCGGACCGACTTCGCGGGACCTTGCGGCGCTCGAATTCGCGCACCGCGGCTATCTTCTCGCCCTGGCAGAGTAGCGGACCCCTGGCGGGGCGAACCCTTCCCATCTAGCTGACTGGAGTCTATCGTCTAGACAACAGTGACGGAGCCTCCATGCCGTTCCATGTCCGAGATATCGAAACCGACGCCCTGGTTCGCCAACTGGCGCGCATCAAGGGCCTGGGCCTGACCGAGACGATCAAGTGGGCGGTGCGCCGGGAATTGACCCTTGAAGCGGAAGCCACCCCCCTGCGTGAACGCATCGCGGCCCTGCGCGCGGAGGTGCTTAGGCGTCCAGCGACGGGTCTGGAGGCGGACAAGGCCTTTTACGACGACCTGTCGGGCGAACCATGATATTTCTCGACGCCTCGGCGATGGTGTCGATGTTGACCGGCGAAGAAGATGCGGACGGGGGAGCGGGTAGTTGTCTCGGAAGATCTGACTGCGGAGGTTCTCGGCCGCGGCGAGTTTGGGGAGCGCACTGTTCGCCTGGATGCTCGCGGCGATTTATTCGAAGTGCTTGAACGGGTGGGACATGTGCCTCTGCCCCCGTACATCCGGCGGCCGGATTCGGT
Organism: Caulobacteraceae bacterium; assembly: GCA_025359665.1. GTDB lineage: Bacteria > Pseudomonadota > Alphaproteobacteria > Caulobacterales > Caulobacteraceae > Acaudatibacter. The sequence goes on along the minus strand of JANYFU010000541.1, from coordinate 276 downwards.
GGAAGATAAGTCGCGTTATCAGACTGTTTTTGCTCACGAACGAGGCTCGGTCGCAGCGCCCACGGCGGGGTTGCATTTTACGCCTGACATTCTGGGACAATGCAAAGCTGAAATTGCTCGCGTGACGCTGCATGTCGGACTCGGGACCTTCCAACCACTACACGGCGAGGTGGTTGAAAATATCAGGCTTCATGAAGAGTCCTTCGTAGTACCGCCATTGGCGGTCGAGGCTATGGACCGGGCGAAGCGAGTGATCGCGGTGGGCACGACCAGCGT
>JANYFU010000519.1 GCA_025359665.1 Caulobacteraceae bacterium | reverse complement strand
ATCCAGGCCAAGACCGCCAAGGACGGCGGCAGTATCGACGATGTCCTCACCTCTCCCACCGAAAAGCCACCCGCCGTGGCCAAGGGCGCCGCCGACGAAGCGCCTCCAGGCGTGCCGGTGAAAAGCGACGTGCCGTTCTAGGGCGATAAGGGCAGGCCACGACAGACTGGAGAGACTTGATCGTGAACCTGTCCGCCTATCTTGATCGCATTGGCTTCGAGGGCCGACCGGTTCCCGACCGAGCAACCCTGGAGGCCGTCCAGCGCCTTCACCTGCTGGCCATCCCTTACGAAAACCTCGACGTCCAGCTTGGGCGTTCCCTGACCACAAGCACGGCGGCCGCCTTCGGCAAGCTGGTCACTCGCCGTCGCGGCGGCTGGTGCTACGAGATGAACGGAGTGCTCGGCTGGGCTCTGGCCGAGATCGGCTTCCGGGTAACCCGCCTGACCGGGGCGGTGATGCGGTCGGTGGCGGGCGACGCCAATATCGGCAACCACCTGGTGCTCCGCGTCGACCTGGAGGACGGCCCATGCGTGGCCGATGTCGGGCTGGGCGACGGCCCCTTCACGCCCTATCCGATGATCGAGGGACCGTTCACCGACCGCGATCTCGATTTCCGGCTGGAACGGATCGAAGGCGGCTGGTGGCGTCTGCACAACCACGCGCTCGCACGGCCGCCGAATTTCGACCTGCATCTCGAGCGCGAGGATGAGGGATTGCTGTCGCGCAAGTGCGGGATGCTCCAGGCCGACCCGGCCTCGCTGTTCGTCCAGAACCTGATCTGCCAGCGGTTCACGCCGAACGGCCATGTGGACCTGATCGGGAGGGTGCTGCGCCGCTATGGGCCGGGAGGAATGAGCGAACAGGTCCTGGAGTCAGCGGCGGACCTGGTCGAGGTGTTGGGGGATGTGTTCGGCCTGATCGAGCCCGACGCTGCAGGACTTTGGCCACATATCTGTGAGCGGCACAGAGTTGTGTTCGCTCAATCCTCCAGCTTACTGCCTCAGTAGAGACTATTAAGCTGGGAACTTCGTCCACCTCAACATTCTAAAGATTAACGGTTTTTCGTTGACCATGCGGGCGAACGGTCGCGCGCGGTCATCAGATGGTCATCACGGCGGCCGGGAACGAACAATCCCCTGCCGGCCCTTCAGCGGTCCACGGTCGGCCTGCAATGCCACCGGCACGGGACGCGCGTTGAATTCCGCGGCAAAGGCGGCACTCAAGGGGGGGCGGCGAGCGGGATCGGCGCAAGGGAGCCCAGGTCCATGGTCGTGATAAGTTTCAACCCCGCCGGCTACGAGTTCGAGGCCGGTATGGTGGTGCTGAGGAAAAGCTTCAAGGCGGCGATGGGCGCCCTTGCCGATGAAGTGGCCGTCGCGCGCCAGGAGGCCGTCGACTACAAGCACACCGTCGATGAGGGGGCGAGTGGATCGGTGAACGCGCCGCGGGGTTGATACCTCATTATTGACACCCCCGCTGGCGACGCGCTGTTGTCGTCTCTGTTCAGCCGTCCACGGCTCAAGGCGGTCCTGGGGTATCTGATGACGACCAAGACGCTGACCGGGACCTACACCTTCGGCTACACGCTTTCGGCGGTCTATTCGGCGCTGAACATCGCCACATCGGCCATCGTGGATGGCGTCGATGTCGCCAGCGGAGGCGGCACGGGCGGGGTCGGCGTCACCATCGGGTTCGCGGCGGCGATGCTCAACAGCGGCATCATCGTCGGCGGCCGAGGGGGTTCGGCAGCATACGCCGGCGGGACCGGCGGGCGGGGTGGCGGCGCCGTTCTCTTGAACGGCGGTGGCGCGTTGACGAACACGGCAGGGCCGATCACCGGGGGGGCTGGCGGCGTCGGCGGCGCGGCGGCCAACCCGAACGCCGACGGCGGCTTAGGCGGTTCTGGCGGCATTGGTGTTGTGGCGGCAGTCTCGGCGACGATTGCCAACTCAGCCACCATAGAGGGGGGCGCGGGTGGGAAGGGGGGCGCTGCCAACTCCGCCCGCGGAACATTCGGCCACCCGGCGGGCGGAACAGGCGGTGGAGGCGCCGCGGGGATCGATTTGGCGCAAGGCGGCGCCCTTATCAATTCAGGGGAGATCGGTGGCGGCGCGGGCGGCGCGGGCGGCGCGGCCAGCCCCCACTATGGAACCTACTATGGGTCCGGCGGTGCGGGCGGGGCAGGGGGCGGGGGGGTCTACGCCGCAACCTACGCAACCGTAGACAACACGGGCTCCATCCAAGCCGGAGCAGGCGGAGGAGTAGGCTCCCTATTCAGCTACCAAACGGGCGGCGGTGGCGGCGTTGGCGTGCTCCTGGCGGCGGGAGGGTCGGTGACCAACAGAGGCGGCGCGATCGCGGGCGGCGCGGGTGGCGCGGGCAACGGCGGTGGCATCGGTGGCGTGGGGATCATTCTCACCGCTGGCGGTTCGGTGATCAATGGGACGGGCTCAATCAAAGGTGGCGCGGGCGGAAGCGGGTATCGTGCAAGCGCGGGCGGCGCGGGTGTGCAACTGAAATTCGGCGGGTCGGTTAGCAACAATGGCGGCACGATTTCAGGAGGTGCGGGCGGCGCCGGCGGCGGCTACGGCGGCGCATATCATCTCGATGGTGAGCCGGGCGGACTGGGAGGGGCCGGAGTGACTCTGGCTCCCCTCTCAATCGTCGCAAACTCAGGCCTGATCACGGGCGGCGCCGGAGGCGCTGGCGGGTATGGCTCGTATTACCGCTACTATGGGGGTCAAGTTTACTACGGCTTCGGCGGCGACGGGGGCGACGGGGGCGAGGGTGTGCGCCTCGGGGACCGCGGGTCCATCACGAACAGCGGCTCCATTGTGGGCGGCGCTGGCGGGTATGGCGGCTTTCAATACCCGGGACGCGCATCCGGCTTCGGAGGAACCGGGGGAGCCGGACTCTATGTGATCGACGGCTCGGTCACGAACACGGGTTTGATCGCTGGAGGTATGAGCGGCTACTGGTATGGTTTCGGCGGGACTGGGGTCTACCTGGCCGTCGGCGGCTCAGCCACGAACAGCGGCACGATCACAGGAGGAATTGGCGACCCTGGCGGCGAAGGCGGCCGCGGCGGCGACGGGATTGACGCGACCGGCTACGTAACCATCAGCAATACCGGCATGCTCGCGGGCGGAGCCGGCGGGGACAGGGGCTCCGGCGGCGCGGCGGCCGTGCTCAGAGGCGGCGGTTCGGTAAGCAACGGCACCGGGACAATCGCTGGCGGTGCGGGCGGTTCCGGGTCTAACGGCGGAAATGGCGTGGTCCTGTTTGAAAATGGCTCGGTAACCAATGGAACGGGCACAATCGCCGGAGGTGCGGGCGGCTACACATATTCGCGTCCGGATCGCGGTCACGGTGGTGCGGGTGGGACGGGCATCGACCTTCGTGGCGGGGGGGCAATCACAAACATCGGTGTGATCACAGGCGGCCAAGGCGGTGACTTCAGGGCCGGCGCCTACTATGGCAGCGGCGTTGGGGGGTCAGGCGGGACAGGAGTTTATCTCTCGGCTGGCGGTACGGTGATCAACGCCGGCGTCATTG
>JANYFU010000483.1 GCA_025359665.1 Caulobacteraceae bacterium | reverse complement strand
CGTCCTCGCAGGGGATGAAGATCATGCCGGTCGGGGCAACGCGCGAGACATAGACCGAGTCATGGCCGGCGCCGGAGACGATGTCCTGGCGGCTGTATCCCAGGCGCTCGACGGCCGCGCGGACCGCGCCGACGCAGGCGGGATCGAAGACCACCGGAGCGGACGACCAGACGGGGGTAATCTCGACCGTCACACCCAGGTCGGCGGCGATCGTCTCGGTGGCGGCGCGGAAATCGGCCTCCATCCGGTCCAGGCCGTCGATCCGGGGATGGCGCAGATCGACGGTCATCCGCACCAATTCGGGGACGGTATTGCGGGAACCTGGGAAGGCCTCGAAGATGCCGATGGTGGAGAGCGAGACGCCCGGCTCCGAACGACCCACCGCGTCCACCGCCGCCGCCAGCCGCGCCGCGGCCTGCAGGGCGTCGCGCCTCAGAGCCATCGGCGTCGTGCCCGCATGGCAGGCGAGACCAGAGATGGCTACGTCCATCCAGCGGATTCCCTGCACGCCGACAACCACCCCGATTTCGGTTCCCGCGTCCTCCAGCACTGGGCCCTGTTCGATGTGGAGTTCGAAATGCGCGGCCAGCGGATGGGCGCCGATCGGGTCGGGACCCCTGAAACCGATCGCCTCGAGAGCCGTGCCAAACGCGATCCCATCCCGATCGCTCCGCGCGCGGGCATAGTCGGCGTCGAAGGCGCCGGCGAACACGCCGGAGGCCAGCATGGCCGGAGCGAATCGAGCGCCTTCCTCGTTGGTCCAGTCAATGACTTCGATCGGATGGCGGGTGACGACGCCCGAATCATTCAGGGTACGGACTATCTCCAATCCAGCCAGCACCCCCAATATGCCGTCGAACCTTCCACCGGTGGGTTGGGTGTCCAGATGGCTGCCGATGGCGATCGGCGAGAGGGTCGGATCGGCGCCCTCCCGCCTGGCGAAGATGTCTCCCAACTCGTCGACCCGAACCGTGCAGCCGGCCGCCTCACAGGCCGCGACAAACCAGCGTCGGACCTTGGCGTCCTCCTCCGACAGCGCCAGCCGGCAAAGCCCGCCCTTGGCCGTGGCGCCGAACGCGGCGGTCTCGGTCAGGGTCGACCACAATCGGTCGGCGTTGACGCGGAGATTTGCGCTCATGCGAGGGGCTCCCGGTTCAAGGGCATGGTCATGCAATGTACGCTGCCTCCGCCCATGGCGAACACATCCAGGGGTGGGTCGAAGACCGTGACGCCGCGCTCGCGCAGTTCGGCGTTGATCCGGCTGCTATGAGCAGGCGAAATCACCCGCCCACCGCCCAGGGACAACAGGTTGCAGCTCATGGCCATGACCTCGGCGTAACGGGCCTCGATCACCTCGACGTTGTGGCCCACCAGCCATTGGCCGAACTCACGCCCCAGCACCTCCAGGCAACAGACCGCCAGATCGTCGCGCGCCATGCAGAACAGCACGTCCAGGTGCAGGAAGTGTTCGGCGAACGGCTGCAGGCGGACCCGCCAGCCCTTGGCCTCGAACCAGCCGGCCAATTGGCGGGCGCCGTCGAGATCGGTGCGCACGCCCGAATAGCCGATCAGCAGCAGCCCAGGCCGGATGATATGGATATCGCCTCCCTCGCAGGTCCCGGCGGTTGCGTATTTCCAGAAGCCCGACCCGTGAAAATCGATCACCGCCGCGTATTCGCCGCGCCGCGGGGGCATGCGCAACTGGGTCAGCAGCGGTCCCCAAGGCGTGGTCTGGCTCGAGTCGCGGGTATAGACCTGATAGGGCAGGTGAGGCTCGGGGGTCAGGAAACGCGGCCGGGCGCCCTCCCGCCGCAGGATCTCCACCAGACCGGCGAACTGCGCCTGGGCCAGACCGGCGTCAAACCGCGTCGCGGCGCCCAGCGTTTGATGGGCGACAGCATTGGTATCCAGCCAGCGATAGTGGTCCGGCGGGCACAGCAGCACATCGGTCAGCACGCCGGTCTCGGAATCGACCACCCAGTCCACCAATACCCCCTCGTCCTAGAGCGGGTGCAAGCTAGAGGGTGAAAGATCGATCGCCTAGGGGCTGATCAGGAAGCGGGAGGCGCGGCCGGCCGGAAGAACGCCTGGTCGGCCTTCATCTTGCCGAGCAGGTCGGTAAGGCACTGGTCCCGCGCCGAGCCGCTCATCGCCGTCCAGATCGCTGGGGCCGGTCGGTAGTTGCGTGGCGCGCCGCCCTTGAATCGGGCGGCGCATGAATAGCTGGCTTTGGCCCCATCCGCCCTGGCCACGTCAAGGGTCAGTTCGGTGACGTAGGACACCGGGAGGGTGGCGGGCGTCGCCAGACCGAAAGTGAACCCGGCGGCGAGCGCCGGTCCGACATTGTCACCCATCCGATAGACGATGTGTTCCTTGAACGAGAGCGTGAAAGCATAGGGCGGCGCGGTGGCGTTGGCCGGCGGTTCGGCCAGGATATCGGCGCCCGCAAGCTTTTTGCCGGAAGCGCGCACGAAGGTGATGATGTCCTTGCCCAGGTCCGATTCCATCTCCACCTCGCCGCGGCTGGTTGGTCCGCCATAGAGATTCGACACCTCGGCCGAGGAGATCGTCAGCCGCAGGGTGGCGGCGTCATCGCCTGTGTCCGACGGGATGAAGTCCAGAGTCTGGCCCTGCAGCGGATGTTTTGACGCACCCGCCACGGCGCTTCCGGCCAGGGCGACAACCAAGGCCGACAATACTACCCATCCCATCCCACGCATCTTCATATTCCCTGCATTTTCAGTTTCAGATCGTCCCGCGTCTTGGCCAGCGACGCTTCTTCGCCCTGAAGCCCCTTGATCCTCTGCTGGTCGATTTCGACCTGGGATGAGAGTTGCAGAATAAAGATCGCCCCCGTACCGGTGGCCGCCGCCAGGGCTATACCCGCCGCATTGGCCAACAGCGTCCCGGCTCGGGCGTTGTTGCGTTTGCGCTCATCCTGGACGAGTACGGCCTGAACGGCTCCGATTGCGCGCTCCTGCTCGGCGATGGCCGCGTCAAAGTACGGCAGGGCCTGTCCCGACGCGGCGGCGGCATCGTCCTTACGGCCCTGTGCGGCCAGATAGTCGCCATACCAGGTCAGGGCGAAGGCGTTGACCCTGGCGTGATCGTCGACACGGGTCGGGTCCTTGGCGATGACCTCCGGAGGCGCGGGCGGGGCCGGGGCGGGCGCATAGCCCATCTGGAACATCAGCCGGGCGATGACCGGATGCTGGTTCCGCACCGCGACCAGCAGCGGGTCAAATCCTTCGGCGTTGGTGGCCCGCGGGTCATGGGTCGCCGACAGCACGGTCCGGAACATCGAAACCGGCTCGCCCACCGCCGCGGCATAATGAGCGGCCATGGCGCCACTGGCGTCTCTGAGATTGGCGTCCGCGCCGGCATCAAGCAGCGCCTTGACCAGAGCCGTCTCGGCTCGGAAGTCGAGAACACCGGGGCCGCGCAGCACCGCCTCAATCAGCGCCGAATGGCCGGCATCGTTCTGCTGGTCCAGCTTGGCGCCATGGGCGGTCAGAACCAGCGCCTGTGGGGCGACATCGAAGGTATTGCGCACCAACACCATCAAGGGAGTGTCACCCAGATTGTCCCTGGCGTTGACGTCGGCGCCCTTGTCCACCAATCGCGAGATCAGGTCGCCGTCGCCGCGCGCGCAGGCATAGTAGAGCGGGCCGCGCCCCTGATCGTCGGCCTCGTTGAGCCCCTGACCCGCCGTGATCAGGCTGTCGATGCTCTTGTCGGAACCCTTGCGCACCGCCTTGGCCAGGGCGGCATTGTCGCCCGCCACGGCCGTCGCCGCGGTGGACACAAGCGCGAGGCACAGGGCGAAGCTCAGCGCTCTATGAACAGTCACAATCCCAGGACCCCCATCCTACCCCAATCTGGCGGCCGGAGCCGCCACTCTGACCGTTCATAAATCACGGAGGCAGGGGGTCCACAAGGCGGCGTAAAATCCATTTCTGGCGGCATATGGGACTGGTTTCGGCCCATCCCGCCCGCTATTGACCCCGGCCGGCCCCACACGGGTGGGCGTCAGTCCGACAACGCCCAGTTTGAGAGCGCAGATCATGAAACCCTTCGCGATGCTTCTGGCCGGCGCCCTGGTGGCCGGCATGGCTCCCCACGCGGCGGCGCAGACGGACAAGGCGCCCGCCGCGCCGCCGGAGACGCTCAAAGACGTCAAGGCGCGGTTCAGCTATGCCGTCGGCCTCAACGTCGGCGCCAGCCTCAAACGTGACGGCGTGGCCATCGATCCAGCCATTCTGGCCAAGGGCGTTGCCGACGCGATCGCTGGCTCCAAGCCGCTGATGACCCGGGAGCAGATCGCCGCGGTGCTGACCCAGGTCAAGGCCGACGTCCAGGCGCGGCGCGATCAGCAGGCTGTCCAGGCGGCCGAGGCCAACAAGACCGAAGGCGCGGCGTTTCTCAAGGCCAACGCCGCCAAGCCGGGCGTGGTCAGCCTACCCAGCGGCCTGCAGTACGAAGTCCTGACAGCCGGCACGGGTCCCAAACCCAAGGCTGATGACACGGTGTTCTGCAACTATCGCGGCACGGTGATCAGCGGCATCGAATTCGATAGCTCCTATGGGCGCGGCGAGCCGGCCAGCTTCAGTGTCGGTGGCGTGATCAAGGGCTGGACCGAGGCCCTGCGACTGATGCCGGTCGGATCGAAATGGCGGCTGTTCGTGCCCCCAACTCTTGCCTATGGCGAAGCCGGCGCCGGCGACCAGATCGGCCCGAACAGCACCCTGATCTTCGAAGTCGAACTGATCTCGATCCAGCCTAAGGGCTGATCTGGGACAGCATCGACGGGCGATCCCAGCCTTTGGGATTGACCTAACAGACGAAGCTTGACCCGGCCCATGTGTTGCGACTAATTCGCATTATCGCTTGAGCGACAATCAAGGGCGGCAATGAAAACCACGATCACGATAATTCTAGCAGCTTGCGCGATGGCGGCCGCGCTGCCAGGTCCGGCCACCGCTGACGAACCGTTGTTCGGCTATGTCTATACGACCGATGTCCTGCCCAAGGGTCAGGAGGAGATCGAGCAGTGGGCGACCCTGCGCGAGGGGCGTAGCGAAGGCGATTTCCATGTCTGGCAGGCCCGTACGGAGGTTTCCTATGGCCTCACCGACAGGTTCCAGGTCTCCGCCTATCTGAATCTGGCCTATGCCGATGTTTTCCATAACACCCCAGGGGGCGAGACCGCGCCGCCTGAAATATTCGCGGACTATTCGGTCGGACCCGACAAGCGCTTCGAGCGCGGACGCCTGGAAGGCGTTTCAGTCGAGGGCCTCTATCGACTGACCAGCCCCTATACGGCGCCCGTCGGTATCGCACTCTATGTCGAACCCACTATCGGACCCCGCACTCGCGAGCTGGAATCGCGCCTGATCGTGCAGAAGAATTTCTATGACGATCGCTTTGTCGTCGCCGGCAATGTCACCGTCGGTCAGGAGTGGCGGCGCCTACAGGGCGACCCGGAGGCGGATCCGGCGAGTGAGGAGTTTCGCGAGCACTGGGACGAGGAAACCGACGTGAATTTCGGCATTGCCGCCTCCTACCGTTTTCGCGCCAACTGGTCGGCGGGCCTCGAATTCCTCAACGAACGCGAATACGCCGGGCTCAACCCGTTCGACGCCGGCAAGCGCACCAACGTCGCCTACTATCTTGGCCCCAATATCCACTATGGCGGCAAGCATATGTTTGCCACCGTCACCTTCCTGACCCAGCTGCCGGCCGCCGAGGACCACGCCAATCCCGCTCCAGGGTTTGTGGTCAATGGCGTCAGTAATGCCGACGACTTCGAGAATTATCGGCTGCGCATAAAGGTTGGATATTATTTTTGAGCGTGAGGTGTGATGAAAACTGAGTTCATGCTGCTGGGTCTGGCGGCGCTTACCGCGCCGGCGGCTGTCCATGCGACCACCTATCTGAGCGTCCAGCAGGTCCAGGCGCTGATGTTTCCGGGCGAGGCGCTGAAGCCCGACCCACGCACGCTGAACGACAACCAGATCGCCGCCATCCGCAAGGATTCCGGGGAGGCGCCGCTGAGTCGCGAGCTGAAGGCCTGGCGCGCGGCGGGCGGCGGCTGGCTGATGGTTGATGAAGTGGTCGGCAAGCACGAGTTCATCACTCTGGCGGTGGGCCTCGACGCGGCCGGCGCCGTCAAGGCTGTCGAGATCATGGACTATCGGGAAGCCTATGGCGGGCAGGTTCGCGGCGGCGCCTGGCGCGGACAATTCACCGGCAAGCGGCATGGCGCGTCCTTGAGGCTTGGACGAGACATCCAGAACATTTCGGGCGCCACCCTGTCGTCGAAACACGTCACCGACGGTGTGCGCCGCCTGCTCGCAACCTATGCCGTTGTCCTCGCGCCCAGCGTTTCTTGAGCGGGCCAGGCCGTTGCTGGGAACGACGGTTGCGGTCCGTGTCGCACGCGTCCACGGCGCGGCGGGCCACGCCGCCATCGACGCCGCGTTCCGCGAAATCGCCGAGGTGCATCGGCTGATGAGCTTCCACGACGCGGAAAGCGACCTGTCGCGGCTCAATCGGCTGGGCGGAAAAGAGACGGTGCGGCTGGATTCCCGAACGGCCGAGGTCCTGGCGCTGGCTCTGGAGCTGGCCGAACAGTCGGAAGGGGCCTTCGATCCGTGTGTCGGCGCCCGCGCCGTCGCCAATGGCGACCTGCCGCCGCCACCCGGCGCGCCGGCGGCCGACCCGGCTGGCGACTGGCGCGACGTTCGCCTGAATGGATGCGAAGCCCGCTTCACGCGACCGGTCTGGCTGGACTTAGGGGGGGTCGCCAAGGGCTTCGCCGTCGATCGCGCGATAAAGCAGCTGCGCGCCCTTGGCGTCGATCAGGCCAGCGCCAACGCCGGCGGCGATCTTCGGGTGGTGGGCGGCCAGAGCGAATTGGTGCGGCTGCGGGCCGGCGCCGCCGACACCCTGCCGGTGGTCGAGATCACGGATGGAGCCCTGGCGTCCAGCGGTGGCGGCGATACGGCCATGGCGCGTCACTATGACGGCGCCTCTGGCGACCAGATTCCGCTGGGACGGTTCGTCGGCGTCGCGGCGCCGACCTGCATGGTCGCCGACGCTCTGACCAAGGTGGTATTGGCGCGAGGCGTGGCGGCCGGTCCGGTCCTTGGCCTCTACGGGGCGAAGGCTTGGGCTTTTGACGCTGAAAACGGCTGGCGATCGATCGGCGGGACGTCATGAATCGGCGCAAACATGCCGTTTCGGCCGCGCGGCTTGGCGGCTGGCGCCGCCTGCTGGTCAATGTCACCGGCCTCGGCGTGTGGGGTTCGGGCGTGCTGTGGCTGGTGTTCCATTATTTCCTGGTCCGGCCCGGCCAGTTCGGCCCTGAACGCAGCCCGTTGGAGCCCTGGTGGCTCAAACTGCACGGCGCCTTTGCCTTCCTGGCGATGTGGACGGGCGGCCTGCTCTGGGGCCTGCACGTCGTGCATGGCTGGCGGATGCATCGGCGGCGCTGGTCGGGATCGCTGCTGTTTGGGGTGTTCCTGCTGCTCATCGCCAGTGGCTATTTGCTCTATTACGCTGGCGACGAAGGGCCGAGGGCGCTGATTTCCCTGGTCCATTGGGTGGTCGGCCTGGCCCTGCCGCTGCTCTATCTGGCCCATCGACTGACCAGATCGCCCGCGGCCTAGCGCCGGGTTTTCGGACAGAGTTGCTAATAATAATCATTTGCATTATTAGATCACCCTTCATCAAGGCGAGGGGCCATGGCCGGACATCGACAGAAGCTTGCACTTTTCGCGGCCGTGGCGGCCATCCTGGCGCCGTTCTCGGCGCTGGCCGACGAAGCGACCCTGAACGCGGAAGTATCGTTGCTGAAAGCTCAGCTTGCCGCGCAGTCGACCCGCATCGAGCGTCTGGAGGCGATCCTGGCCCGGGGCGCCGGCGCCCCAGCCGCGGTGACGGACGCGACCGCGACTCCGGCTTCGCCCATCATCCTGACCGACGCCGGAACTGGCCGCGGCCCAGCGGCCGCGCCCCCGCCAGCCGAGCCCGCGGCGCCCGGGAACGCGACGACGATCGGCGGCTACGGCGAGATCGCCTACAACGCCTACCTGAAGGACTCCAGCCGCGACCAGGCGGACCTGAAGCGCTTCGTGTTGTTCTTCGGCCATCGGTTCAGCGATCGCATCAGCTTCAACAGCGAGTTCGAGGTCGAGCACGCGGTTTCCAGCTCCAGCGACAAGGGCGAGGCGGAGATCGAACAGGCCTATCTGAACTACCAGATCTCACCAGCGATGAACCTGCGCGCTGGGCTGTTCCTGATGCCGTTCGGTTTCCTCAACCGCAGCCATGAGCCACCGACCTTTTACGGCGTCGAGCGCAACGAGATTGAGACGAGGATCATCCCTTCGACCTGGCGCGAGGGCGGGGTCAGCCTCTATGGCTCGATCGGGCGCGGCTTCGACTATGACATCGGCGTCACGACCGGCTTCAGCGTCGCCAAGCTGGATGATACCGGTACGCCGCTGCTCGCCACCCACCAGGAGCTGCAACTTGCCCACGCCAGCGACCTGTCGGTGTATGGGTCCGTCGATTGGCGCGGCGTGCCCGGTGTCGACATCGGCGGCGGCGTGTTCACCGGGAACACCAGCCAGAACAACGCCGACTTCCGCCAGGACGCCACCCAGCCGAATTTCAGCGGCATCAGCGCCCGGCTGACGCTGTGGGACGTTCATGCCCGGCTGCAACGCAACGGCTTCGACTTGGAAGCGCTCTACACGCGAGGAACCTTCGATCAGGCGGCTCAGGTCGACAGTGTGATCCTGGCCTACAACAGCGCCAACGGGGCAGACAGGCCCTTGGCCCCCAGCGCCTTCTATGGCTGGCTCGTTCAGGGGGCCTATACCTACACCTTCAAGAACGAGATGGCCGTGTCTCCGTTCGTTCGCTACGAGCGCTACAACACCCAGGCCAGCCTGCCGCTGGGCCTCGTCGCCGATCCGGCCAACCGCGACAAGCTGCTGACCCTCGGGCTATCGTTTCGACCACTCTCGGATATCGTCGTGAAGTTCGACTACCAGAAGTTCTTCGACAATACCCAGAACGACCGGATCAACCTTGGCCTGGGGTATATGTTCTGATGGCTTCACTGGCGTGGCGGCCGGCCCGCGCCGTCAGTCCTTGGCGCGTTCCAGGAACGAGCCGTCCTCGGTCATCACCACGATACGGGTGCCAACGGTGACGTAGGTCGGCACCATCGAGCGGACGCCGTTGGAAAGGATGGCCGGCTTGTAGGACCCGGACGCGGTCTGACCCTTGGTCACCGGCTCGGTCTCCATAACCTCCAGGGTCACGCGAGCCGGCAGTTCGAGGGAGAGAGCCATTTCATCGTGGGTGAGAAGGGTCACCGTCATGCCGTCCTGGAGATAGACCGCCGCATCGCCGACCACCTCTTTCGTCACCACGATCTGGTCGAAGTTGTCGGGGTTCATGAAGTGGAACCCTTCGCCGTCACTGTAGAGATAGTTGAACGACCGCTCATCGACGAAGGCCTTCTCCACCGATTCCGTAGTGCGCCAGCGCTCCGACACCTTCACCCCATCGGAGATCCGGCGCATGTCGAGCTGGGTGACGGGCGTGCCCTTGCCCGGGTGGATATTCTCAAGTTTCAGAATGACATAGAGCTTGCCGTCGACATCGACGACATTGCCTTTTCTGAGTGAGCTCGCCGCAACCTTGACCATTTGAGTCCCTTTGAAGATCGGGCGTCCTTATTCGATTGTCCGCGAGATCGCCAGTCGTGATCTGACCAGCGGCGGTCAGGCGCCGGGATACCTGTGGGTCACGCCCTGGGGATCCTCGATGCGCCGACCCTCAGCCATGCAACCGCCGACATAGTTTGGTCCGATCGGAACCTTGCCGTGGCC
>JANYFU010000470.1 GCA_025359665.1 Caulobacteraceae bacterium | reverse complement strand
GAAATGGAACGGCGCCATGTCGTCGATCAGGCGCGCGTCCACGAAGTCGTCGGGGTCGGCGCCCGTCTCCGCGCAATGCCTGGCCGCGCGGCCCAGGAACCCGGCCACGGCGCTCACGGTCTGAAGATAGGTCGGCACGCTGAGGTCGTAGAGTGTTGTCGTCATCCGCTTCCCGGCTCTACGGCCGGCCGATCATAGCGGCCAGTTTGCCGCGCGCCTCCTCAAGGACGGCGGCGGGGACGGCGCCCGCCTGTGGATTTGTGGACGAGGCTACGCTTCGACCACAACCCCACAGACCCAGCGACAACGAGAAGCGGACATTTAATGTGCTACGAAAACCGGACATATTCAGAAGCTATCGACAGCATTCCGCTGGCAGCTTCGTTGACCGCATGGACTGCGACCACGCATCTCCGGACGCGTATCGAGGCGAGCGTCTCACGCACTTGACATGCATTTGACACCATATTCATTCCAGGGCATGTTTCGGCATGGCTTGGAAGGTTCAGTTCCATGCGGATTTCGCGCGCGAGGCGGAAGCTTTGTCGGAAGCCGTGCGGATCGAGCTGATTGCGGGGATCAGGCTGCTCGGACACGTCGGGCCCAGCCTCGGTCGGCCGGCGGTCGATACCCTGAGCGGCTCCAAGCACGCGAACATGAAGGAACTGCGCTTTCGCGCCGATGGCGGTGTGTGGCGCATCGCCCTCGCGTTCGACCCAGAGCGAGCCGCCATCCTGCTCGTCGGTGGCGACAAGTCCGGGGTGGGGTCGGAACGGTTTTACAAGGGACTCATCAAGCGAGCTGACGCCCGCTTCGATCAGCATCTGGAGGCGCTGAAATGACGTATCGCACCATCGACGCCAATGATTGGATCGCGCGGCAACCCAAATCGGTCCAGGACGCCGGCGAGGCTCGGGGCGAGGATCTCATCCGCGAAGTCACCCTTCGCGAGGTCCGCGAGGCGGTAAAACGCACCCAAGTCGAGGTGGCCGCCGCCATGGGCACGTCGCAGGATCGGGTATCCAAGCTGGAACACGGTCAGGACGCGCTTGTCTCGACTCTGCGCCGACACATCCGCGCCCTCGGCGGCGAACTGCGCTTGATAGTCGAGTTTCCAGATCGACCATCCATGGCGATCGATCTGCACGGCGACAAGCCTATCGCCAAGAGCGTCCGGGCTATCGGATCGGTTCGAGGATAACGATGAGAAGTTATCCGCTTCGCTTGCCGGAAACTCTGATGGAGGACGCCCGCGGCATGGCCAGGGCGCAGGGCGTTTCGGTCAATCAATTCCTGGCCACGGTGATCGCCGAACGGGTCGGTGAACTGAAAGCGCTGAACCATGTCAGATCGCGGATCGCGCGCGCCGACCCGAACAAGGCGCGGGCGGTGCTGGCGCTCGTGCCCGACCGGACGCCGATGGAAGGCGATGAATTTCCCAGTTGATGGAAGCGCTGGAGCCACCAGGACGAAAGCAGCGTGTCCGCATTCACCAGCCATTCCCAGGTTTCGTCGGCATTGCCGATGTCGTCGGGCTAAAACGGCCCCCTCCCCTACCCGGCCCCGTCCGCAACCACCCTTCATAATCCCGCTTGCCGATCGGCACGCCCCTGGTCCGCGGGATGGCGTAGGTGGTGACGGCGTGGAAATGGAAGTTGGGCAGCGAGAATGAGAGGAAGAAGGTCTCCGCCCTGAACGCCAGCCTGCGCGGGCCGATCTGGAAGTCCAGGGCCTCGCCCGCCCAGCCGTTGACCTCGCCCGGGGTGAACGCCTTCGGCGCCGTGGAGCGCCATGTCGTGAAGGACTGGCGGAAGCGCAAGGCCCAGCTATCGCGTGCTACCCGGGAAAATGCGCCCAAGGGCGCTTGACGGCGGAGCGTAAATATTGCAAATTGCATTTTCAGGGCAATTTCCCAAAGCTGATACCCCAGCGGGCTCCCGGCAATACGCAAACCCTCGCCACCAGCCCACCGCATCTCGCGCGGCCATAGACAAAAATACCCTTGAGGTTATATATTGCTATGCCATGGGCGGTTATCTTCCACGATGCGTTCGAGCCGGAGTTCGAGGCCATGCCGCCGGCCGTGCGGGAAGCGATGGCCGCGGCGGCCACACTGCTGCGAACGCACGGGCCGATGCTAGGCCGACCGCACGCCGACACCTTGGCGGGCTCACGCCATGCCAACATGAAGGAACTGAGATTCATCGCCGACAACGGCGTATGGCGCGTGGCCTTTGCCTTCGACCCGGCGCGCCAAGGCATCCTGCTGGTGGCGGCCGACAAAACAGGCGTCAGCCAGAGCCGGTTCTACAGAGCCTTGATCGCCAAAGCCGACAAGCGTCTCACGGCTCACCTGAAGACGATGAAGGAGACCTGAGTTGGGACGCACGTTGGAACAAGTGATCGCGGACATGCCGCCCGAGAGCCAGGCTCGCGTCGCGGAGCGTTCGGCCGAGCTTCACGCCGAAGTCGAAGGACTGAAAGCCTTGCGCAAGCTGGCGCGGCGCAGCCAGGAAGAGGTCGCGCAAAGCCTCGGCGTCAGGCAACCGGGCATCGCCAAGATCGAGCGCCAGACAGATCTCTATCTGTCCACCCTGCGCCGGTTCGTCGAGGCGGCCGGCGGCACGCTGGAGCTGCGCGTCACCTTGCCGGGCGCGGGTGTGCTACATCTCACAGGCCTTGGCGAACTGGAGGCCTGACGCGCTCCATGACCTGGCAGGATCAATGAGGGCCGCCAGTTCGATTCC
>JANYFU010000464.1 GCA_025359665.1 Caulobacteraceae bacterium | reverse complement strand
AGCGCCCAATCGCGCGTCGACAGGGTGGTGGGCCAATCGAGCCGATCGACGTCTTCGGCGGCCAGTCGCGGCCGGATATCGCCGGGACGCTCAAAACCAAGCTCGCGCAGCAGCTCTTGCAGTGCCTGATGATTTCCCTCGCCGGTATCCAGATAGGGGAAGCGGAACCACTTGCCGGGCCGCCTGACGCCCGCCCTGGCATAGATGCCTTCGATCAGCCCGTCGGTCCGAACAATCTGCGCCCGCGCCTCTTCCAGGCCGATCCTGGAAAAGAACGGATGGTCGAAGGAGTGGTTTCCCAGGGCGAAGCCGCGGCGCACCGCATCGACGGCGACGGCCTCGCGGCCTTCCAGATTGCTTCCGATGACAAACAGCACCGCGCGATGCCCGGCGCGTTGCAGCCGCGCCAGCAATTGTGAGGTCACATCCGATGGACCATCGTCGATCACCAGGGTTACGGTCTGGCGTTGCGCGAACGGCGAACGAAGCCTCATGCGACCTGCCCTTCCGGCGCGGTGATGTAGCGGTCCGGTCCGATGCGTTCGACGATCAGCTCGGCGACCGCATGGGGCAGCAGGGCATGCATCAATGGCGCGCACCAGACGTAATGGCCGGGCTGGGTCAAAATCCGCGGGTCCGCCCGGATCGCCTTCCACATCCAGCGGCGCGAGGCCGCCAGATCACGCCGCCAATATTCGCCAAGCGCCATGTTGACCAGCAGATTGGCGCGGGCCAGCCGCTCGTCGGCGCCGATCGGACGCCTCGCCAGTTCCGACAGGTGCTTACGGTTGACCGCCAGCCACGGCGCCGCGTCTTTCGTCCAAACCGTGGGCGTGTTGCCGGGGTGGGTGCGGTGCAGAACCAGGGTTTCGCGAACCGTGGCGACCTCGCCCTCCCGCGCCACGCGCCACAGCACATCCCAGTCCTCGAAATTGGAGAGCCTGGCGTCGAACCCGCCGCTCTTGCGCAGGATGTCCCGGCGAACAACCACCGCCGAAGTGTACATCCGGCACCATGTCCGGGTGATCCCGCCGTAGGCATAGCCTCGCTGTTCGGCGATCTCGAACTCGCGCTCCAGCGCCGCCGATTCGGCTTCGAGCCGTTCGCCGGCGCCGTCGGTCTTGCCAACCCGGCAATGGGCCAGCACGACCCGCTGGTTCTCAAACAGCGGTATCTGCCGGCTCAGTTTGGCGGGCAGCCAGATGTCGTCGGAATCGAGGAAGGCGACGAATTCTCCCCGGGCCATGGCCCAGCCGACATTGCGCGCGGTCGATCGTCCGTGATTGGTAGGAAGGCGCTCGACTCGGATACTGTCGCCGAACTCCGCGGCCA
Organism: Caulobacteraceae bacterium; assembly: GCA_025359665.1. GTDB lineage: Bacteria > Pseudomonadota > Alphaproteobacteria > Caulobacterales > Caulobacteraceae > Acaudatibacter. The sequence goes on along the minus strand of JANYFU010000464.1, from coordinate 4,465 downwards.
GCATGTCGGCGGTTCCGTCGGTGGAACCGTCATCGACGACGATGATCTCGAAATCACGATAGGTCTGGGCGAGCACGCTCCGCACGGTCGCTAAAATCCACCGCCGACGGTTCAGGGTTGGAATGACGACGCTAACGGTCGGCATCAGCGCGCCTTCCCGTTCCGGCCGCTTCGCGGTAGAGCGCCGCCGCCTCGGCAACGACGGCCAGATGGCGCAGGCCGATCTGGTCATAGGTTTCGCGGGCGGCGAGGGAGAATTGGTGGGCCAACAACGGGTCCGCCGCCAGTTCGAGAAGAGCGGCGGCCGGGTTCGAGACAACCGCGAACCCATTGGCGCGGTTGTGAATGGGGGCGCCTTCGATAGGGCCGCACAGGATCACCGGCTTGAACGTCGACATGGCCTCGGCGAGCGCCCCACGAAAACCTTCCATCCCAGGCGACAGGACAACGGCATGACAGGCCGCGATCTGATCGGCATGGGTGAGGCCCCGGCTGGCCGGCTCGATCTCCACGGTCTCGGATCGGACATCCTGGGCAAGCCTGCAAATCTCCGGCTCCGGCAATAGCGCAAAGGCGCGAAAGGGGACGGGCGCAACCAGGTCGAGCGGCGGTGGCCGTGGCGGTTCTCCCCTGGCGTGCCGCATCACGGTCACCGGACGCAGTCCTTCCGTCGCCTTGGCGAGGAGGATCGCCGCGGCCGGAGACGCCGCCGACAGCGCGTCCACCCGATGGACGCCAGACCGAGCCACGTCGCCCAACGGATCGTCGTCGCTGGCGTGTTCCGAATAGACCGAGGCGATACCCTGTTCATTCGCGATCCTCAGAGCAGCCGCCGCCGACTCCCAGCCGCACGTCAGTCGCCAGCCGTGAACGTGAATGACATCCGGTTTGCATGACGCATTCGCGGCGGCCAACACTCTTGGAATCGGCGTGGAAACGAGATGGTTCGCCATTCGCTCCGGTAGACGACTGACCAGGCGTGACCAGGCTCGTCGCGCCGCGAAACCGGGCGGCGAGGACACGATGACGCGAACCCCCGCGCGGCGCGCGCGGCGAACGTAGCGATTGAAGGGTCCAGCCGGCTGTTCGACGAACAGCAGCACCTCGACTCCCGACAGCGCCAAGGCCGCCGCCTGTTCCGCGATCAGATGCTCCATGTCGCCGAAGGCCGCGAAGGCCCATGTGAAAATCCAGACGCGGCTGATCGGGCGAACCTCGTCCGCCGCCCTGGCGCGCGCCCAGCTCAGGTCGAAGGGTTCCACGGCATCCTTTCCGGCCGACCGCGACCGCGCCTCGTCGTATATGGCCAGGGTCTGTTCTGTAACCGAAGACTCCGACCAGCCATCGGTCTCGAAGCTCTTCCTGGCCTCGGCGGCGAGACGCGTGGCCAGAGCCGGATCGCGAACGACGCGGGCGATCGCCGAGGCCAGCTGGACGGCGTCTCCCGATTCGACCAGCAGCCCGTTGTGTTCATGGCGGATGACTTCGGGGATACCCCCGACGCGGGTGGCGATGATCGGTTTGGCCTGCGCCATGGCCTCGACCAGCGACAGCGGCAGGCCTTCGGTCAAGGACGGCATGACGCCAATGTCCGCTTCCCGCCACAGGGCGCTGATCCGCGACGGATCGACCTGACCCAGGAAAGTCACGGCGTCCGCGAGACCCAGCCGGGCGCGAAGGGCCTCCAGGGCTGCTCGCTGCTCGCCCTCGCCGGCGATCCTGATGTCTAACGCCATGCCCTCTTCGCGCAGCAGCGCGGCGGCTTGGAACAGCGTGTCATAACCCTTGTGGCTAACCAGCCGGCCGACCGCCAGAATCGACACCGGCCGACCCGCCCGCCAAGCGACGGGGGGGCATGGTCCGACATCCGCCAGGTCCGGCGGACGCGGGTCCCGGATGATATGCCGCGCCACGTGAACGTCCCGCGGCCATGGCAGGTAGCCGAGCAGGCTGGCGCGGGAATATTCCGATACGCAGGCGATGGCGTCCGCGGCGGTGGCCAGGATCCGCGGCGACTCTGGAACAAAGGGTCCGCCCCAGTCTGCGATGGTGACATGCTCGGTATAGACCGACGGGTAGCGATGCGACGCCGCCCATTGAATCACCCCGTGCTGGCCCATTCTGCATCCGTGAACATGCACGATATCGGGCGGCGAACGTCTGGCGTGACGCTCCAGCGCCCGGAAGAGGAAGCCCGCCGTCTGGGACATCGGTCCGCGCTGAAACGCGCGCGACCGTTGTAGTTGTTCGGTGAGGGCATAGGCTATTCGGTGGGGCGCGAAAACGGAGATTCCCGCCTGGCGCAACTCGCTCGCGTACTGGTTCGAACGCGCCAGCGGGGTTTCGCTGAACACGCTCACCCGTACGCCGGTTCGCGCCAGCGCCTTTGCGATATCGGTCACATGACGTTCCATGCCGCCGAAGCGGTCGAACCACCACACCACGAAATACACATGGGCCGGCGTCATGGCGGACGCATGGCGAGCGCCTTCACACCCTCAATGACGCCGCGCCAGAGGCTACGGCGCTCCATCGTGGTCTCAACCCTCGCGGGAACCGCTTCGCCGAGGTGGGCGAGATATTCTTCCGGCCAGTATTCCGGTGGATGGTTGACGCCATTGTCCACCCACTTCTTCGACGGGTTGTCGCGGTTGATGATCGATGGGTGGTTTCCGGGGCGGATCAACATCGGGCTGGCGGCGAACGCCCCGATCTTTCGGGTCTTTACGAGATCCGCATATACGCGATCGACCGCGCTGGACGTGGGCGACAGCGCCGAGAGCAGTTTGCGCGCGCCTTCCAGAGTGACGGCGTAGGCCGCGCCGCCCTGAGGCGTCCAGGGTATCACCGTCCTGGGCGAAAGCCGTTCGACACGGTGCTCAATGTCGAAGCAGCGGTAGAGGTACCAAAGCTCCCATGTGTTGGGCAGGTCGCCGAACGCCTTTCGGAAGCGCCGCGGCCATTCACCGACAACGCCATCCAGAGCGATGTCATCTTCCAGGACTATCGCCGCCGGCAGCTTCTTAGCCACGATATCTTCCAACACGCCCCGGTGGCTCAGCGCGCAGCCGATCTCGCCGAACATGCAGTTCCGGTCGAAGCCGTTGGTGTCGGAGGCAAGCCGACCGCTCTCCTGAAGCGCCTTGATTCCATTCAAACCGAGCGCAACGCCGTCGATCGCCTCAAACCGGACCGGATTTGGCAAATCCATGGCCTTGAGCAAGGGCTGCATACCGTCCCAACGCGTGGTGCTCGTGGCGAGATTGATCACATAGGTGGCCGCGATCCTCACGTCAGAATCTCATCGTAGATTTCGAGCTGTCGGTCGGCGATCAAATCCCAATCGTGTCGTGTCGCGACAAACCGGCGCGCGTGGTCGGTAATCGAGCGGCATGGTTCCTCCTTGGTCAACAGATTGATGATGGCGGCTGTGAAAGTCTCGGCATCGTCCGCCAACAGTATATTTTCTCCAGGCCTGATATCCAGACCTTCGGCGCCGATGGTTGTGGAGACCACCGGACGGCCCAGGGCCATGGCTTCAAGTATCTTCAGGCGCGAACCGCCGCCGGCCCGAATGGGCGCCACCGCCACCGAGGCGCGCGCATAGTAAGGCGTGACGTCGGGAACCTGGCCGGTGACGAAAACGCCTTCGCCGACCAGCGCGCACACCTCGGGCGGTGGGCTCTTGCCGACGATCCAAAGCTCCGCGTCCGGAATTTGGCGGCGAACCCTCGGCAGGATCGCTTGGACGAGCCAAACGGCGGCGTCGGCGCACGGGCGATAGCTCAGCGTGCCCACGAACAGGATCGCGCGCTTGGCCGACGCAGCCGGAAGCGGCTGCATCATCTTGGTATCGACGCCGTTGGGCAGGACGTCGATGGTAAGATCTGGAGCGATATCCAGCAGCGCCGAGCGGTCGGTCTCCGAAACAGTTATGCTCCTGTCGAAACGCCGAGCGGTCGCCGGCTCATAGTGGCGCATCAACAGCCCATTGGCCCGGCGCCAAAGTTGCATGACGCGTGCCTTCTCAAGATCGGCGATGCGTCTTTCCTGGACGAAATGCAGATTGTGGAACACCAGCACGGTCTTGGTCGCCGCGTCCCTGGGCAGGGATCTGGCGTAGGGCGCCAGCAACGTCTCCTCGATCTGCAGAATATCGAACCGCTCGCGCGCGATCAGCGCGTGGATTTCCGGCGATTGATACTGGGCCATCTCAGGCGGTTGGCGGAACCGCGCCATGTCGCGCGCCGCCGGGGCTATATGGCGCCAGTTGGCCGCCACCAGCGGCCCGCAAATGGTGCGAACCCCGTTGCGGTTGAGCCAATCGACACCCTCGCGATCCTCCACGCCCCACGAATGACAGCCGAGCGTAACCTCGTGCTTTCGGGCGATCCGCAGCAGAACACTGAGGATGCGCAGATGCACCCCGCCATGTGGCGGATAGGGCACGATATTGGACAGAACA
>JANYFU010000409.1 GCA_025359665.1 Caulobacteraceae bacterium | reverse complement strand
TAATGATCCTCGGCGCTGTCAAAATCTTCGCTCAGATCGCGGCTGTGGCCCTTATGGCCAGGCTTGGCGCCGCCGGGGCGTGACTTCTCTCGCTGGGCCTTGCGATCCGTCGAGGGCGGCTTGGAGGAGGTGCGAGACGTCATCTCCGGCCGCTGGAGCCGAAGCACCATCTCGATCAGCTCAGCCTTGCTCAGAAGCTCAAGATCCAACCGGCCCATACCATCTTGAATCAGCCTTCACACCCCGCCGCAAGGGGGTGGGTAATTACCCCCGTCGGGCCGTCGGGCACAGAAAGAACGGGGCGGACTGAATATGGTCAGCATCGAGTGAATTGCATCACATTGAAATCGAACCCATTGGACGTTCGGAGCAATCTTGGCTAATGACGCACAGTCGACTATCCAGGCGTGAGCCGAGCGGGGGCCCGCGTGTCCGATACATTTCTCACTCCAGACGTCCTCAACGCCTTCGTCCACGTCAGCCGCCTGCACGGCGTCGACACCACTCTGCAAGCCCTCCAGCGCCGCTACGCCTTCGACGAGGAGGGCGTGCCGGCCACCGCCCTGGTCTCCATCGCCACCGACTTGCGGCTGGAAGCCAGCTGGACCCAGGTGAAATGGTCGCAGCTGCCGAAGCTGAGGAACGTGCTGCCCGCCATGCTGATGCTGCGCGACGGCACGGCGAGCGTCCTGCAATCGGTCACCGATGAGCAGGGCTCGGGCTTGGTGACCCATGTGATCGACCCCCAGGCGACTGGCGACGTGCAGGCCGCGATCGGCGGCGATCAGCTGTCTCGGATCCGCGATGGCCGGTGCTGCTAGGGCCTGTCGCGCCGAGATAGGTACAAGCCGGGGGCGAGCGCCATCGACGGTCAAATTGTGGATCGAGATGCTCAAGGCCCGAGAACAGATGGCTTTCGGGAGGTCGGCTGCGCCGAGGACCAAAGGATGGCGCCGCTAGAACACCGCCACGCGGTAGGTAATCGCCTGAAGGCCTGCCTTGGCGTTGGCGTCGGTGGCGCAGGGCTTGACGAAGCCGGCGGGCGTGGGTGGATTGCATTCTGCCGTTCAATCCCGCGAAACTTGGCAGAGAGAGACCATGGCCACGGGGGAAGCCCCTCAAACCGAGTTTATGGAGTCCGCGACCACTGCGCTGGGTGATCCGGTGCGGCACCGCGAGGCGTTGCTGGCCTTGGCCCATGAGGCCGTTGCGACGAACAACCCCGCCCTGGCGTTTCGATACGCCGATCGCGCCCGCCGGCTCAGCCCGCCAGGCCCGCCGTTGATCCAGCTCTGCGCCCGGCTTTTGATGCAACAGGGCCGCCACCGCGAAGGCCTCGCCATGCTCGCCCGCGCCGGACTCCCTCTGGCGGCCGGCGAGCCTGCCGAGGCGGCGTCCGCGACCGGCCCGGTTGGCCAGCTCCCACCTGCGGTGCTGCTGATCACCCATGCGCGCGAGGGTGGCGTTGGCCGCCATATCGAAAAACGAACGACGGCGTTGCGCCAGGAAGGCTTCCGGATATTGGAGCTCAAGCCGGACAAGGATTCGCTCGAGGGCAGCCTATGCCGCCTATCGGCGGCGGGCGTGCCCTCCCGCGACCTCGCCTGGCGGCTGCCGGATTAGTTCGATGACCTGCTCGGCCTGCTGGGCCGGCAGTCCATGACGCGTGTGGAAATCCACCACTTCGTGGGCCTCCACCCGCTGGCGATGGAGATCCCGGCTCGTCTGGAACTGCCGTTCGAAGTGGTGGTCCATGACTACAGCTGGTTCTGCCCGCGCATCACATTGATCGCCGCAGACCGGCGCTACTGCGGCGAGCCCGACATCGCCGCCTGCGAGGCCTGCGTGGCCGCGAACGGCTCGCTGATCGAGGAAGAGATCGCTGTCGCCGATCTGCGTGCGCGCACGGACCTTCTGTTCCGGCACGCGACCCATGTCACCGTGTCCTGCCAGGATGTCGCCCAGCGCTTCAGTCGCTATGTCCCCGGCCTGCCCTGGCGGATCACGCCCTGGGAGGAGCCGATCCGCGTACCGGCGTTTCCCGCGCCACGCCGCTGGGCGCACGCCCGGGTCGGCCTGATCGGCGCGATCGGCGAGCACAAGGGCTATTTCCACCTGCTCGACTGTGCTCAGGATGCCGCCGCCCGTGACCTGCCGCTCGATTTCGTGGTCATCGGCTACACCGAGGACGACCCCGCCCTGTTCGCCACCGGCCGTGTGTTCGTGACCGGCAAGTTCGAGGAGGACGAGGTGGCCGCGCTGCTCGAACTCGAAGGCTGCAACGCCCTTTGGTTCCCGTCGATCTACCCGGAAACCTGGTCCTACGCCCTGTCGCAGGGCCTGCGGTCGGGCCTGCCGGTCATCGCCTACGACCTCGGCGCGTTCAGTGAGCGGTTGCGGGATGTCGACCGCGCCCGACTGATCTCCCCGGACAGCGACATCGCGGCCCTCAACGCCGCCCTGATCGCCGCCGCCGGCCCGCGGGCCGAAGTTTCGCTGCGCACGCGAGACCTCGGCGAGGCCTAGGTCGAGCGCCTGCGGATCGACCTGGCCGGCGCCGGGCCGCTGGGCGACATTATATACAGGGCCATCCCGGCCGGCGGCGGCGGGAGCGGCTGGACCCGTGGCCCCACCTGGAGCCCCGGCGACGAGACGAACCGACGCCCCCTGGTCGGTTTCGCCGCCCGGCTGGATGGAGCCCTGGCGCATAGTCACCGCTGCGTCTACCGCGGCCAGTTCTCCTCCGGCGCCACCGACGAGGCGGCCGATGGCCACATATGCCTGTCCCGCCTGCCGAACGACCCCCTGGTTGCGTTAGAGGTCGGCATCGCGCCGATAGGGTCGCATTAGAATAGATGCCGTTGGACGCTCTGACCATTTTTGTCTAAACTCAGCAATCGACTTTCCAGGCGTGAGCCGAGCGGGGGGCCCGCGTGTCCGATCAGTTCCTGACCCCAGACGTGCTCAACACCTTCGTGCACGTCAGCCGACTGCACGGCGTCGACACCAATCTGCAAGCCTTGCAGCGCCGCTACGCCTTCGACGAAGAGGGCATCCCCGATACCGCCCTGGTTTCCATCGCCACCGACCTGCGTCTGGAGGCGCGCTGGGCCACGGTGAAATGGTCGCAGCTGCCGAAGCTGAAGAACGTGTTGCCCGCGATGTTGATGCTGCGCGACGGCACGGCGATCATATTGCAATCGGTCACCAACGAGCAGGGCGCGGGCCTGGTGGCCCATGTGGTCGATCCCCAGCCCACCGGCGATGTGCAGGCGGCGATCGGCGGCGAGCAGCTGTCGCAGATTTGGGACGGGCGGGTGCTGCTGGTCAGGCCCAGCGCCCTGATCGACGATAACGACAAGCCGTTCGGCATACCGTGGCTGATCAACCAGGTTCTGCGCGAGAAAGGCCTGTTCCGCGATATCGGCATCGCCTCGCTGATCTCCACCGTCTTCACTCTGGCGCCGCCGTTCATCATCATGATCGTCATCGACCGGGTGCTGGTCAATCATTCCGCCTCCACCCTGGCAGTCATCACCATCCTGCTGCTGGTGATGATCACGTTCGAAATGGCGTTGAGTTACCTCAAACGCATGTTCATGGAGATCGCCGCCACGCGCATCGACGGGCGGCTGCAGCTGTATGTGATGGAACGCCTGCTTCGCCTGCCG
>JANYFU010000377.1 GCA_025359665.1 Caulobacteraceae bacterium | reverse complement strand
CGCTGTTTCCCGCGATCTCGAACGCCTTCAGCATGATTTCCGGCTTGTGGTTCCGCACCGCGCCCGAGCACAGCTCGTAGCCGTTGCAGACGATGTCGTACTGGTAGGCGAGGATGTCGAGCGGATCCATGGTCTCCAGCGCCTCCATCTCGCCCTGCGGCATGGAGAACGGGTTGTGCGAGAAGTCGACGTGGTTGGACTCCTCGTTCATTTCGAACATCGGAAAATCGACGATCCAGCAGAACTCGAAGCGATCCTCAGCCACCAGGCCAAGCTCGGTCGCCACCTTGGTGCGCGCCAGGCCGGCGAATTTGTAGAAGGTCTTGGGATCGCCCCCCACGAAGAACGCCGCGTCGCCGACGCCAAGGCCGAGCTGAGCGCGCAGAGCTTCAGTGCGCTCCGGGCCAAGGTTGCGGGCGATCGGGCCGGCGGCGCCGGCGTCCTCCCCCTCCCCGTCACGCCAGAAGATATAGCCAAGGCCCGGCTGGCCCTCGCCCTGCGCCCAGCTGTTCATGCGGTCGCAGAAGGCGCGCGAGCCGCCGCCGGGGGCCGGTATCGCCCAGACCGCGCCGGCTGGAGTGGTGAGCATCCGGGCGAAGACGCCAAAGCCGCCGCCTCGGAAGGCCTCGGAAGCGTCTTGCATCACCAGCGGGTTGCGCAGGTCGGGCTTATCGGTGCCGTATTTGGCGATCGCCTCGCGATAGGGAATGCGCGGGAATGGATAGGGCGTGACCGTCTTGCCGTCGGCGAATTCGACGAAGACGCCATGCATAACCGGCTCGATGGCGGCGAAAACGTCGTCCTGGGTGACGAAGCTCATCTCCACGTCGAGCTGATAGAATTCCAGCGAGCGATCGGCGCGCAGGTCCTCGTCGCGGAAACAGGGCGCGATCTGGAAATAGCGGTCGAAGCCGGCCACCATCAACAGCTGCTTGAACTGCTGGGGCGCCTGGGGAAGCGCATAAAACGTGCCCGGGTGTAGCCGCGAGGGTACCAGGAAGTCCCGGGCGCCTTCGGGGCTGGAAGCGGTGAGAATCGGCGTCTGAAATTCCAGGAACCCCTGGTCGATCATCCGGCGACGGATTGAGTCGATCACCTTGGAGCGCAGGACGATGTTGCGGTGAAGTGTCTCACGCCGCAGGTCGAGGTAGCGGTGCGCGAGCCGGATGTCCTCCGGATAGTCAGGCTCGCCGAACACCGGCAGCGGCAGTTCCGCGGCTTCGGACAGGACGGTCACGCCCCGGACCCTGACCTCGATCGCGCCGGTGGGCAGGGCGGGGTTGACCGTCTCGGGCGAGCGGGCGACCACCTCGCCGTCGATGCGCACCACGCTTTCGGCGCGAAGGCGCTCAAGGATCTCGAATCCGGGGGCGGCCGGACCGGCCACCAGCTGGGTCAGGCCATAGTGGTCGCGCAGGTCGATGAACATCAGGCCGCCGTGGTCGCGCTTGCGATGCAGCCAGCCGCTGAGGCGCACATTGCCGCCCTGGTCCGCGAGCCGAAGGGCGCCGCAGGTATGGGAGCGATAGGCGTGCATGGGTTCAGCTCTCGTGTCGTCCGTGGCCCCTCGGGGCGGGTTTTGGAAAGGGGCGCAAGCGCGCATGGGCGCCCGCGCCTGTCAAGGCTTCGCTCTGAGGTAGGGCGGCGTTAAGCGGGCGTTGACTCAAATGAATGGAGACTGAACCCGGCCCTCAGCATCGCTTCAGACGTGGGGGCGCAGATAGCCGGACACGGTGAGCCAATCGGGCCGCCGATCAATGATGGAGCGACGGCGATGGCCGGCACGGCGGGCAATATGGATTGGGTCTATCTGAACGGGTGTTCCGACGCGGATGTGCGCGTGGGTGAACTGATCTCGACCGAGGCCGGCGGCCTGCCGATCTATCGCATCATGGCGCTGAAAGGCGGCCGCGCCTGGCTCAAGGACCTGGAGGACGATTCCGACCGGGTGACCCTGTTGACAGCCTTCCACTGGAAAGCGGTGCCGACCGCCACGGCTTAGGCGGGAACGCCCGCGAGCCGCGCGCTGACATCCCACAGGCGCGCGGCGGCGACTGGATCGCGGGCGGCGGCGGAGGGTTGGACCGGCGCGCGTTTGACCCAGTAGCCACCCGTGCGACCGGCAACTTCCGCCGAGTCGGCGAGATAGATAAGCGTGTCCGCGCCCTGTTCAGGGGTCAGCATGAAACGCTTGCCCAGGCCGAACAGCGCGCCCAACCAGCCCTTGGCGTTGTCGCCAAAGCCGGTGTTGACGCCGCCCGGATGGATGCAGTTGGCGGTGACCCCCGCGCCCTCCAGCCTCCGGGCAAGCTCGCTGGTCCACAGGATGTTGCACAGCTTGGAGAGCCCGTAGGCGCGAAAGGCGGAATAGCCCTTGGCCGACCGCAGGTCGTCGAAGTCCAGCTGGCCGAACGTGTGGGCGGTGGAGGCGGTGCTGACCACGCGCGCGCCGGGACCCAGCGCCGGGCGCAGCACATCTGTGACGACGAAATAGGCCATGTGATTGACGGCGAAGGTCTTTTCCAGCCCATCGGCGGTCACCTCGCGTCGGTCGAAGATGGCGCCGGCGTTGTTGATCAACACATCGACCCGCGCGGCCTTGGCCAGCAACGCCTCGCCGGCGGCCTTCATGGCGGCGATAGTGCTCAGATCGGCCTGGACCCAGTCATGCGCGGCGTCTGGATTGGCCCGAATCAGCCGGTCCAGCATCGCCCGCGCCTTGACCGCGTCGCGAGCGACGAACACCACCCGCGCGCCCTGCCGCGCCAGGGTTTCGGCCGCAACCTGGCCGATGCCGGAGGTGGCGCCGGTGATGACAACGGTCTTGCCATGCATGGAGGAAGTCCTTCGCGGCGGCGCGATGAAAAGAAGAAACTCCCTTTACCCCTGGGAGTCGAAAAACGCATCGGGCGACTCGACTTCAACCAGCCTGCCCTTGCGGATTTCGACGAAGCGGGTGGCGGCGGCCCGGGTGAACCAGCGGTCGTGGGAGACGAAGATGCAGGCGACCTCGGCGTCCTCGAGCTGGGCCTCGAGGTCTTCCTGGCCCTCGATGTCCAGGTGGCTGGTGGGTTCATCAAGCAGGTAGAGGTTGGGCTTCATCAGCTTGAGCTTCAGGAAGGTCAGGCGCGAGCGCTCGCCGTGGCTGAGCAGGGCGATCGGTTCGCGGATACGGGCGAAAGCGAAACCGGCCTGGGCCAGGCAGCGGATCGCCTCGCGCTCGGTGACGCCCTCGGCTTCCAGCAGATAGCCGAGCAGGCTTTCGTGAAGCGGCAG
>JANYFU010000338.1 GCA_025359665.1 Caulobacteraceae bacterium | reverse complement strand
TCGCGTATGCCCTGGTCGCGCAGGACCGCGCCGGAGACCGACGACACGGAATAGGCAAGGCGTTCCGCTGGGGTGGGCCGATGTGTGGCGACCACGACCCGTGCTCGTGTTTCGGCCGCGCTGGGGGGGGGAAGACGGATGACTCGGGGCGTAGCCGGCTGTTCCACCTCCGCGGTCGTCACGGTGAAGGCGCGAGCGTCGATCTGTCGGTAGCCACATCCGCTGCCGCTCAACAGCTGATGCAGACCAGTCTCGGCGGTAAAACGGCCAGTCAGCGATCGAATGGTCGAACCACACGGGCCGAGGTCAACCAAGCTTATTGAGAGGTGTCCCTGGATCGCGAAATCGACCAAGCCAGCAGAAAGTGGCTTGGCGGGAATATTGAAATCCACTTTGGCGTCTGATGCGCGCGCGCCGCCCGCCTGCAGCGCCGCGAACGCGACAACCAACACTAGCGCCCACGGACGCCTATCTCGCAAGCGCGCGCCGCGCGGAACCCCAGATTGGAACATTCCATCAGCTTAGGACGATATTGCGATCCGATCTATGGACGGAAAGTGACAGATAAGCGGCAAGACGACGCGTAACGTCTCGTTGATCGTCCAGCGCAAGCACACCCGTAAAGAGCCGACCCTCGGCGGCGCGTGGGATATGGATCTGATCGGCGTAACGCCGATTCAGATAAGCGACGATCTCCGAAAGCCGCTGATGGTCACAGACCAGTCGGCCTTGAGTCCAGGCAAAGGCCTGATCCGGGTCAACATGATCGCGAACGGACAGGTTTGACCCCACAGTGTGCCGAATCGCCCAGCCTGGCGTAAGCCGGGTGATGGGTTCATTTGAAAGGGTCGGCTGATAAATCGCGACGATCCCGCGCCGAACGGTCACGTTCACGACACCGTCGTAGTTACGGATGTTGAATTCAGTACCCACCACCCGCACTTTTTGGTCTCGAACAGCGATTTCGAAGGGCCGGTTTGGGTTCTTGGCCACATCGAAGGTCGCTTCGGCGTCTCCCATGTCAACTTTGCGCGTGAACCAGCCCAGGCGAACCGACAGGGTTGACGCCGCATCCATGCGAATATGGCTGCCATCGGCAAGGGTGATCGCGCGGGTTTCTCCGACGGCTGTTCGATAGACTTGCAGCGGTCCTTCCGAGGCGCGCCATGTTCCGAAACCCACAAATGCGGCGACCGCGGCAAGCCCGGCCGCGATCGCGCCGCGGCCGACGTTCCATGCGGGCTGCGCCGGCTTAACCGTCCTGACAGGGAAGGGCAGAATGTCGGCCGAGGGTTTGGCGAGGCCGGCCAGGATCGCCTCGGCATGGTCTTCGATCTCGGCGGACAGCAACTCATGATGCTCGAACGCGGCGCGATTTGTGGGCGAGACTTCCAGCCATGGCGTCAGGGCCGACCAATCCTCCGCCGTCGCGGCGTCGGATTGAACGCGAACGAGCCAAGCAATGGCTTGGTCGCCGGTCTCCTCGGTCCATGATGTATTGTCGATAGCCGTCATTATCTTCGACGCTCGCGCGCCGTCCAAAACCAAACCCCAATCCCCAATGCAACGACGACACTGTGGGCCGGCCGCCTCACCAATAAATTCGTATGCGTCTCAACTCTCTGGTTCGTCATCGGCCAACCTTGGTGACGATACGTTTTAACGCGGCCATGATGTATTTTTCGACGCTGGAGCGTGAAACGCCCATGGCGACCGCGGTTTCCGCGTGGCTCAGGCCCTCGAGCTTATGCAGCCGAAAGGCCTCTCGGACCGGCGCCGGCATCTGGTCCACCGTCGATATGATCAGTTTCAGCCGTTCCCGTGCGGAAACGACCTCATCGGCCGCCGGGTCTTCGGTCCTGGGTTGAAATCCACCATCGGTATCGATCGTCGCCTCGCGCCAGGCCGTCGCGCGACGTTGCACCCGGCGCTCCCGCTTAAGGTGATCGAGCATGATGTTGGAGCCTAGCCGATAGAGATAGGCCGCTGGATTGTCGATTTCATCGATCCGCTGGCGCGCGATCCTCAGGCCAATATCCTGGACGACGTCCTGGGCTGCCTCGAGAGACCGCAGGCGTGCGCGGAAATACCGCACCAACTCCTCGCGGCGCTCCAGATAGGCGGACATCAAGGGGTCGGGCGCG
>JANYFU010000318.1 GCA_025359665.1 Caulobacteraceae bacterium | reverse complement strand
CTACGGCCTCGCGTCCCTGCCCGAGCCCTTGGCTGGGCTCGCCGACGAAGAGCGTTCCTGGATGGTCGGCTTCCAGCGCCTGGTCATCGCCACCGGCGCGCGCGATGTGGCGTTCTCGTTCAAGGGCTGGGACCAGCCGGGGGTGATGGGCGCGCGGGGCCTTGCCGCCCTGCTGAACACCTACAATGCCTTCGCCGGCCGCCGCCTGGCGATCCTGGGTTCCGGGGATCTCGCCCTCCAGACCGCGCGCCTGGCCCTCGATCGGGGCCTGGAGGTCGTCGCCCTGATCGAGATCGAGGACATTGTTCAAGGGTCCACCGACCTTCTCACTCCCGGCGTGGAAATATTGACCGGCCATGCGCCGGTCCTGGCGGCTGGCGGCGTGAACGGGGTGGAGCGCCTGACCGTGCGCGATCTGGCGACCGGCGCGGAGCGGACGCTGGATTGCGACACCGTGGTCCAGGCGATCGGCCTGACGCCGGCCGTCGAACTTCTAGATGTATTGGGCGCCGATTTGGCCATGCAACCCACGCTGGGCGGCCATGCGCCGGTCAGCCCCGACGGTGTCTCCACCAGCCTGCCGCAAGTCCGGATCGCCGGCGACGTGGCCGGAGTCCCCAACACAACGGCTGTCGACCTCGTCGCCTATCAGCAGGCCTGGATGCGCGCCCTGATGGCCACGACCGACGAAACCGTGATCGTCTGCCAGTGCGAGGAAGTCACCCGCGAAGCCCTGCTGGCCGTGCGCCAGCCGACCTATCTGGGTCCGCCGTCGCCGGGCATGACCGCCCGCGATCTGGGTCGGCTGCTGGATGACGGCCCTGCCAATCAGGACCAGATCAAGCGCCTGACCCGCGCCTGCATGGGTCCCTGCCAGGCCCGCCGGTGCCGCGAGCAGGTAGCCCTGATCCTGGCCTGCGCCTCCAACCAACCCGCCTCGCGCATCGCCCTGGCCGGCTACCGCGCGCCGGTCCGGCCGCTGCCGCTGTCGGTCCTGGCCGCCTGGGATGAAGACCCGGTAATGGCCGGCCACTGGGATGTCTGGTTCGGCATCAAGGGCCAGTGGACCCCTTACGCCGACATCGGCACCGAGCGGGAGGCGCTCTACGACGGCCTGTTCGGCGGAGACATGCACCTGTGAGCGGCCTTCCCGCCAAGGGCGCCTCGGTGATCGTCGTGGGCGGTGGCGTCACCGGCCTGTCGGCCGCCTGGTGGCTGGCGCGCTCGGGTGTCGACGTGCTGGTGCTCGACAAGGGCGTCGTCGGCTGGGAGGCCTCGGGCCGCAACGGCGGCGGCGCGTCGCACTATCACAGCCCGCTGTTCCACGAGGAACAGCGCCTCTGGCCGTTGATGGACGAGATGCTCGGCTATTCGACTGAATACCGGCGCGAGCGGGTGGTGTTCGCGACTACGCCCCTCCATCATGAACAGTATCAGCGCATGGCACGGATGTGCCGCGACATCGGTTACCGCGTCGATGATCTCGACCCCGCCCAGGTGCGCGATTTCGTGCCTCTGGCCGGCGATAACGTGGTCAGCGGCATCCACCTGCGCTTCGGCGGCCAGGCCAATCCCCAACGGACTGTCCAAGCCTACGCCTGGGCGATTCAGGACCTGGGCGGCCGCATTCTGCAGCACGCGCCGGCGATGCGCATCGTCACGTCCTGCGGCCGAGTGACCGGTGTCGAGACGCCCAGGGGCGCTTTCGCCTGCGATCACCTGGTGGTCGCCGCCGGACCCCAGGGAGAGGCCCTGCTGGCCCAGGTCGGCGCGCGGCTGCCCCTGGCGTCGGCACGCGCCGAAATCATTGTCACCGAACCCGCGCCGCTGATGCCGGTGGGAGGCGCCGACGGCAACGGCCTCTACGGTCGCCAGACCCTGCGCGGCAACCTCGCCTACGGCGGCGGCCCGCACGAATGGATGGAGGTCGGTCCCGAAGGTCCCGCGCGGCGGCCATCGACCCCGTTGCTGCGCAACCTTTCCCGCCGCGTCGCCGAACTCTTGCCGAAGGCCGCCCATCTGAGGGTGATCCGAAGCTGGGCGGGCGTAGTCGAAAACACCCCCGACGGCCGCCCGGTGCTCGACCGCCTGGACGATCCGGGCAATCTCACCGTCGCCACCATGAGCGGCGTCGGCTTCGGCCTCTCCCCCGCCACCGGCCACGCGATCCGCGACCTGGTGCTGGACGGCAGGTGCTCGTTCGCCGACCTCGCCAATCTCTCGATCAAACGCTTCGAGGGCCTCCCCGAAGACTGGCGCGAGGCGGCTGGCTGGGTTGCGACAACGCACGAGGCGGGAGCGGCGGCGTTGGCGACGCAACAATAACGTCGCTCACAAACACCCGATTGACCGACGCCCGTCGCCGTGTCCAATCCGCCGTCCGATGAACGAACCGATCCACCCGGCCCGACAGATGCCGTTCGACGTCTTGATGGCCGGGCTAGAGCGGGCGCACGCGCTTGGGTTGGTCTATCGCCGCGCCAAGCCCGGGACCAACTTGCGGCTGTTCCTCTATACGCCTCGCTGCGTCTACGAAGACGGCTGGGACGAGTTCACCCTTCTGGCCCGGGGCCTGATCGTCGATCAGACCGCGGGGCGAGTCGTGGCCACGCCGTTTCCGAAGTTCTTCAACCTGGGCGAGCGCCATGGCGATGTCCCGGACCTGGCCTTCGAAGCCTATGATAAGATCGATGGCAGCCTGATCATAGCCTTCCATCACGACGGCCGCTGGCAGGCCGCCACCAAGGGCGCCTTTGATTCACTCCAGGCCGTCTGGGCCCAGGCGTGGCTCGACGGCGCCGATCTGTCGGCCCTGACGCCAGGAACTACCTATCTGTTCGAGGCCGTATATCCCGAAAATCGCATCGTCGTGCGCTATGACCAGCCGGCCCTGATCATGCTGGCCGCCTTCGCGCCAGACGGGCGGGAGCTGGCCTACGGTGATGTGCTCCGGGCCTGCGAAGCGCTTGGGTGGCGCGCGGCCGGGCGTCGGGCGTTCGCGTCCCTGGCGGAGATGACGCGCTACGCCGCGGGTCTCGGCAAGGACCAGGAGGGTTTCGTGGTCCGCTTCAGCGATGGCCTGCGGCTGAAGCTCAAAGGGGCCGAATACCGGCGGATCCACGCCCTGATCTCCCGCTGCACCCCGCTGGCGATCTGGGAGGCCATGAACGCCGGGGATGACCTGTACGCGATCCGCCGCGACCTGCCCGAGGAGTTCTGGGCCGACTTCGACGACATCGTCTCGCGGCTCACTGCAAGCGTTGCCGCGATCGAGGCGCGCGTCGTGGAGGCGGCCGCCTCGGTCGCTCATCTATCGGACAAGGAACTGGGCCTCGCCCTGGTCAGCATCCCCAAGGATGTGCGGCCCTATCTGTTCGGCTTCCGCAAGGCCGGGGCCATCGACGGCCGGGCGCGGGACAGCCTGATGCGCTCGATTCGGCCTACGGCGAACGTCCTGCCGGGATACAGGGCCTCCTTCGCCATTGGGAGGGTTCTGGAGGACGTCACGTCCTGACAGCGCATCAAAACCCGGAGGGTTGGAGCGGTGTTCGCTTCTCGGTCCGAACGGTCCGCCAGTCGCGGCGCGCACCCTCGGTGGATGCGGTAATCCAGTGACCGGCGACATCAACCTGCAAGTCGCGCGAAGCGCCGCGCCCCTCCGACCGAAAATCGACACGCAGCGCCGGGGCGAACGGCGGCTTCTCCCGCTCTTCGCCGGCCGGGACGAACCACGCGTGGCGGCGCGGCGTCCCGCCTCGGCCGAGCTTGAGGTCAGCGAGGTCGAATGGACCGTCGAGTTCCAGGTCCACCCAGCGCGTGGCCGGCGTCCAGTCGGCGCCTCGGCCTGGCGTCTCTCCCGAGTCGCTCCAGACGGCGGCGCGTTCGCGAAACCGGTGCGAGCCCACGAAGGTGCCGCGCCAGACCAGGCCGGTGCCTGAATCCATGAACCACAACCGCCCGCCAAGGTGGTCGTGCGCCCAGCGCTCCCACGTCCGGGCGCGGTAGCGCTCGATCCAGATCGTCCCTCGGAATGGCAGGGTCTGGACGGCCGGGAAACGCCCGAGATCGAGCAGCCGCAGCCAGAGCGCCGCGACGCCCATCGCCTGATAGCTCGTGGTCCTGGCTTCGATGAGTTCGGCGGTGAGGTCGCTGGCCTGGACCTCGATGGCGACACGCGCTTCTGGACGCTCGGGCGGCCAGGCCAGGACATCGATCCGCCGGTCGCCG
>JANYFU010000303.1 GCA_025359665.1 Caulobacteraceae bacterium | reverse complement strand
GCTGGTGTTCACCTTCGCGGTGAAGGCGCCGATGGCGCGCCGAGGCCCCGGCGTGATGGCCGCGCCATTGGCGGTGGTGTCGATCGCGCTGTGGCTGACGGTGGCGGTGGCGGGGCGATGGATCGGGTTTTCATAATCCATCCCACAGCCCGGACGGCGGGTGGATCATCTACCATTTGCGAATTGACGAGAGATGTGCAGGCGACCGTGGGGAGCCTCGCGGGAGGCGGCCGGGCGTTCCAGGGCGACCACGGGGCGTTTTGTGGGCGCTGAATGGGAGTCGGGGGGGCGCTTGAGGGGCGCTTTTGGGCGGCCGGTGGGAGCGCGGCTGGCCTAGGGATATATTTATCATATTGAAATTACTTGATATTTATAGGCCTGTCGCCACTTTGGGCGAAATCGCAGGGCGGATCTCCGCCTCCCACGCATCAGGCGCGCGGGAGGCGTTAAGGGGCAGGACGCCGGTTAGTGCGGCACCCGGTTTACAATGTGAAAGACCGACTTATATTTGCAATATGATATTTTCCCGGCCTTGTCAACGGACAGCACCGGTTGAGTGAGACACGAAAAATAGGGACGGTGGGTTCATGGTCAGGTTGCTCGCCGCAAACCGCCGCGAACGAAGCAAAATCACCAAGTTATGGGAATAGGAAGCTAGGCGTAGGCGAGCCAGACGAGTTCGACGGGCACGAGCTTGATGTCCTGGTGATCGCTGTCAGTATCCCAGGCGATGACCTGGCCGGTCTGGGGATTCATGCCGATCGCGGTATAGGCGTGGCAGCCGCCGCCGAGCGTCGGGGCTCCCTGGCGGGCGACGCCCTGTCCGCATGCCGCGTTGGACTACCCCCGAACGTCAACTCACGATCAAGCGGACCACCCGATGCGGCGGGGCGCAAGCAATATCGCCGTCGGCTTGGGGAGCCCCCAATTGGGTGGCATCGCGCTTGAAACACAGCGGCCAGGGTCGAGGGAAACACGCGATGATCACGCTCTACGGCGGCCCCACGCCCAATGCCCGCAAGATCGCCATCGCGCTGGAAGAGATGGGCTTGGAATGGTCGCTCGAAACCATCGACATCCTGGCCGGCGATCAGCTGACGCCCCAGTTCCTGGCCCTGAATCCGAACAACAAGACGCCGGTCATCGTCGATCACGACGGACCCGGCGGGTCGGATTTCGTGTTGTGGGAGACCGGCGCGATCCTGCTCTACCTCGCCGAGAAGACCGGCCGGTTTCTGCCGGCCGACCCCGCCCAGCGGGCGATCTGCTGGCAATGGCTGATGTTCCAGGTTTCCGGGGTCGGCCCGATGTTCGGCCAGGCGGCGCACTTCATCTATTACGCCAAGGACAAGCACCCCTATTCGATCGAGCGGTATTCGCGGGAGACCAATCGGCTGATGCGAGTGCTGGACCAGCGGCTGGCGGCGGCGACCTGGGTGGCCGGCGACGACTACACGATCGCCGACATGGCGATGCTGCCCTATATCGGCGTGCAGTCGGGTGAACGCGCCAAGCGATTCCCCCACGTGGCGCGATGGGCCGAGGCGATGATGGCGCGCCCGGCGGTCAGCGCCGGCATGGCGGTGGGGACCGCGCGGCCGGAAACCATCGAGGGCGGCATGCAGGGGTTCAACGACGAGCACCGATCGATCCTCTGGGGCGAAAAACAGCACGCCCAGCGGTGAGGCCATACCGTTGCCCATTCGCCGACGGCGACGCCTGGGACGTGGAGATCGTGGACTATCACTAAGGATGGAAATGAAATGGTCCCTGTTCATCCCGGCCGTATTCTAAAGCGCGAACTCGTCGCGCGCGGTCTGTCGGCCAATCGACTGGCTCTGGAACTGAAGGTTCCGTCTGGGCGGGTTACCGATATCCTGAACGGCAAGCGTGGGATTTCGCCGGAAACCGCCTTGAGGCTGGGCCGCTTCATCGGCAACAGCGCCCGCTTTTGGCTCAATCTTCAGACCGCCTATGAACTGGCGAGCGCTGAACAGCAGATCGGCGCCAGGGTTGCCGACGAGGTGACACCGGCGCCCACAGCGGCTTGACCCGGAGTCGCGGGTCGGAGACTGGCTTGCCCGGGTTTGCGACTAGGGCTTTGCCCTTGGCTGAGCCTGAATAATTTTCCTGGCTGTTCTAACTACGAGCCAGATGGGGACGCCAATCACAAGGGCGACAGCCGCCAACCCCCCGAAGAGCCAGGCAAAAGCCGCCAGCCACTCGCCCGGGGTCGGAGGCCTAGGTGTCCTGGATGCGGGTGGAAGGTCGATCCTGACGGTTATTGTTGCAAGGGGTGCGCATAACACAAAGATTACCATCAGGACCGCGAGCGCCAGGCCACCCAGCTTGAACCAGCCTGATCTTGTGATTCGTCGACCGAACAACTTCATATGCCCCCTCGAACCCCGTTGTCCGTGGAACCTACTCGATCCCCTTTTGCCATAGTAGCGGGTGAAACTCGCTGAACTTGTTGAGGCGTGAGGTCGCTTGTGGGCGACGCTGAAGTCC
The DNA here is from genome assembly GCA_025359665.1 of Caulobacteraceae bacterium. Classification (GTDB taxonomy): domain Bacteria; phylum Pseudomonadota; class Alphaproteobacteria; order Caulobacterales; family Caulobacteraceae; genus Acaudatibacter. The sequence goes on along the minus strand of JANYFU010000303.1, from coordinate 102 downwards.
TCCGTAGTGCGAAAGACCGGGCGGCCAAGGATGTCAGGAGGACGAAGTCGCCAGCACGTCCGAGCGACGCGTCTGATTACAAGCAAAAGTTGACAAGCTTTA
>JANYFU010000222.1 GCA_025359665.1 Caulobacteraceae bacterium | reverse complement strand
GCTGCGGCCCAGTCGACGCCTCTTGACTTTGATCTCTACATATTGCAAAGTATGGGCCGATTTCGCTCTTTGCCATCGTGAACCCTACTGCCAACACGGCGCGCCTGCCGCGTTCGGCCGCGCGGCCATGGCGTCGGCTCCTATCCAAGAGCGCCCAGGGCCCCCTCCTGCCGGCCTGTTTTTCAAAGACCATATGAATTCAATAGTATACGACGCTACTGACACCTCGCCCAGCGCCCTTAAGATACCGGGGAGCGCCCCGCCAGCGCCCCAGAAGCGCCCTCGAAGCGCCCCAGAAGCTCCCTCGAATCTCCCAGCGGTCTCCCCGGGCAATCCCCGCCGCCTCCCGCCACCAACCGAACCCTCGGCGTCACGCGCGGGTCCCTCGCCAAGATGTGGCTGGCCGACCGGTCGGAACAGCGCGCGTGGAACCGCGGCGCCGTATTTTACGGTCGATTAACGGTGGATCGAGCCGAGGTCGCCTGGTGCGCGCACGTGACACCAACGCCTGTCCCTTGAATCCAAACGTGTTAAAAACGGCATTCAGGACAGGGATGATCGCGCGCCCTGCCGGCAAGGGAGCGGATGATCATGGACGGTAGTCAGAACCCCACGCGGCGAGCGCCGGCCAGCTTCGATGTCGACGGTCATGTCGAACGGCTCCGCGTCGACGGCTACACGATCATCGAAGACTACATGACACCGGCCCAGCTTGCCGCCTTTCGCGATGGAATGGCTCCGCATCTGGGGATATATCGCGGCCGCAACAGCTTTGAGGGCCGCGCCACCGAGCGGGTCTACACGATCGTCGGCCGTGGCAAGGTGTTCGAAGAGATCACGGAGGACACGCGGCTGCTGGCCATCCTCGACCGGTTTCTTATGCCTCACTATCTGCTCAGCGCGAACCACGCGATCTGCATCCATCCGGGCGAGGCGCAGCAGAACCTGCACTACGACGATAGCTTCTATCCGTTCCCGCTTCCGCGGTCGTCGATCAGCATCAGCACCATCGGGGCCATCGACGCCTTCACCCCGGAAAACGGCGGCACGGTGATGTATCCGGGCAGCCACCTGTGGCCGACGGAGCGCCGGTTGGCCCTTGGCCGAAGTTACGAGGCCGGGCGGCCGACGGGCGAGGACTTCATCCAGCTGACCATGCCCGCCGGAGCCCTCTGCGTGTTCCAGGGCACGCTGATCCACGGCGCCGGCGCCAACCGGTCCGACAAGTCGCGGCTGGCCTACACTAACCACTATTGCGAGCCGTGGGCGCGGACGCAGGAGAACTTCTACCTCGGCGTTCCCAGAGAGCGTGTTCGGGGCATGAGCCAGACACTTATCGGCCTGCTGGGTTACGACCTGCGGCGCCCCTATGACATCATGGGTCAGGTCGGCGGCTATCACCCCGCCAAGGTCCTGGACCCGGCCTTCGTGCTACCGGTGGAGCGGACCGGCCGGCCCTAGTCGCTAACCTCCCGGCCGGATCACCGCCTTGCCGATCACCTTGCGGTCGGCCAGCTGGTCGAAGGCGGCGCGCCAGTCCGCCAGGGCGAACTCGGCGTGGACGCGGGGCTTGATCTTGCCCTCGTCGGCCAGGCTCCAGACCGCCCGCAGGTTTTCGGCGCCCCTGGCCGGGAACTGGCGGCCGTATTCCCCGGCCCGGACGCCGACCACTGAGAAGCCCTTGATCAGCGGCATGTTCACCGACACCGTCGGGATGCGCCCGGAGGTGAACCCCACCACCAGCAGGCGCCCATCGAAGGCGATACAGCGCACGCTCTCGTCGAACACGTCGCCGCCCACCGGATCATAGATGATGTCGGCGCCGCGCCCGCCGGTGATCGCCTTGACCTGTTCGCGAAAGCCGCCCGTGACATTGATACAGGCGTCTGGAGCGTATTCGCGGGCGATCACCGCCAGCTTATCGTCGGAAGCGGAGGCCGCGATCACCCGGCAGCCCATCTGCTTGGCCAGGTCGACGCAGGCCAGGCCGACGCCGCCGGCCGCGCCATGCACCAGCACCCATTCGCCCGGCCGCGCC
>JANYFU010000188.1 GCA_025359665.1 Caulobacteraceae bacterium | reverse complement strand
GGGGCTGGACCGCATGGTCGTGCTGACCGAGGGCCCGGGCGATTCGGGCACCTATTTCTATGTCGATCTGGCGGCCAGGAAGGTCGAGGCGATTGGCTGGGCTTATCCCACCATCCTTCAGGACGCGGTGGGGGAGGTTCGATCCGTGACCTATAAGGCCGCGGACGGGTTGGAGATCCAGGGCGTGCTCACTCTGCCCCCGGGTCGGGAGGCCAGGGGACTGCCCCTCGTGGTTCTGCCGCATGGCGGACCCCAGGCCCGGGACTATGTCAGGTTCGATTGGTGGGCGCAGGCTTTCGCCTCACGCGGCTACGCGGTCTTCCAGCCGAATTTCCGCGGGTCCGATGGTTTTGGAAAGTCATTCCGCGATGCCGGTTTCGGGGAATGGGGCCGCAAGATGCAGACCGACATATCGGACGGGGTCGCCGAACTGGCGAAACAAGGTCTGATCGATCCCATGCGCGCCTGCATCGTCGGGGCGAGCTATGGCGGCTATGCGGCCCTTGCAGGGGTGACGATCCAGACCGGGCTGTACAGATGCGCGGTGTCGGTCGGTGGTGTATCGGACCTTGGCGCGATGCTCGCCTATGAGGTCAATCGGGCGGGCGAAAACAGCGTCACGTTCCGATATTGGCGCCAGTTCATGGGCGTGACCCATACTGGGGATTCCGCGCTCGACGCCATCTCTCCGCGCCGCCTGGCGCGGCGGGCCGACGCGCCCATCCTGTTGGTCTACGGCAAGGACGACACCGTCGTTCCCAATGAGCAAAGCCAGGACTTCGCCCGAGAGATGCGCGCCGCCGGAAAATCCGTGGAGACGCTCGAATTGCCGAATGAGGATCACTGGCTCTCGCGGGAGGCCACCCGCATCAAGATGCTGGAAGCCAGCGTGGCCTTCGTGGAGAAGAACAATCCAACCCGGTGACGGTGATGCTACCGGATATTAGGGCTCAGAGCATCGAGGGAATCACGCGATCCGGTGGCTTGTGGCCATCCATCCAGGTGCGGATATTGATGATCACCTTCTCGCCCATATCGATTCGGCCCTCAATGGTGGCCGAACTCATGTGGGGCAGCAGCACAACATTGGGCAGCTTCAACAGCTTGGGATTAACCGTCGGTTCATGCTCATAGACGTCCAATCCCGCGCCCGCGATTTCACCGCGCTGAAGCATGCCCGCCAGGGCGGCTTCATCGATGATCTCCCCCCGGGCGGTGTTCACCACCAGGGCGTGGGGCTGCAGCAGTTTCAGCCGGCGCGCCGACAGCAGATGATAGGTCGCGGGGGTATGAGGGCAGTTGACCGAAATCACGTCGGTGCGGGCCAGCATCTGGTCGAGGCTTTCCCAATAGGTCGCCTCCAGCTCCTCGGCTATGCGGGGGCTGACGGGTTTCCGGTTGTGATAGTGGATCGCCAGGCCGAACGCCCGGGCGCGCTTGGCCAGGGCCTGGCCGATCCGGCCCATGCCGACGATGCCCAGGCGCTTGCCGCGCAGCCGCCGGCCCAGCATCCAGGTCGGGGTCCAGCCGTGAAAGTCCCCGGCCTGAACGATGTTGGCGCCCTCGACCACCCGCCGGGCGGAGGCCAGGATCAGGCCCATGGTCAGATCGGCGGTGTCGTCGGTCAGAACGCCCGGCGTATTGGTTACCGTGATGCCGCGGGCGGTGGCCGCCTCGACATCAATGTGATCGACACCCACCCCGAAATTGGCGATCAGTTTCAGGCGGTCTCCGGCCCGCTCGATCACGCTGGCGTCGATGCGATCGGTGATCGTCGACGCCAGGACATCGGCCCGCGTCATCGCCCCGACCAGGGCCGAAGCGTCCATCGGGGTATCATCGAGATTGAGTTCGGTGTCGAACAGTTCACGCATGCGGGTTTCGATCGCATCGGGAAGCTTGCGCGTGACAACGACTTTCGGCTTGCGAGGGGCCATGGGCGGGTCTGAGAAGCAATTGTGTGAGCGCGACAGTGGCGTCGCCATGTCTACCAAAACGGGTTTGCCCGGCCAAGCAAGCGAGAATTGGTTTGGCCGGCTCGCCCTGGTCGCCGGATTCTGCGGCCTGGGTCTGATCCTGACGGCTTGCGGGGGCCATGGCGGCGAGGGCAAGGACTGTTCCGCCGGGACGCAAGCCTCAACGATTTCCGGCTATTGTATCCCTCGCTACGTCAGCCTCAAGCGAGACACGGTATCCGCGCGAGGGGGGCCCGGGACGGACTACCCTATTCTCTGGCAGTACAGGGCCAAGGGCCTGCCGGTGCAGGTTGTCGCCGAGACTCTGGACTGGCGGCGCGTCTGCGATCCCTATGGCGGCGCGGTCTGGGTTCACAAGATGATGATTGACGGTCGTCGCTCGGTGCAGGCCGTCGGCGCCTCGCCCGCCCCCGTCTTGCGCGCCCCGCGCGCCGGCGCGCCCGTCGAAGGGTTGATGAAGCCTCGATCCCTGGCCGAGCTGGACCGTTGCCAGGGCGGCTGGTGCAAGCTTGGCCTTGGCGGCGTCGAGGGGTGGGTGGCGGCCGATCGGCTCTGGGGCGTCGCGCCCGCGCCGCAATGCCGTTGAGGCGCCCCGCCCCGCCGTGCTAACGGCCTGTGATGGACACGATGACAAGGACGCGCTTCGAGCACGAGGATCTTCTAGCCTGCGCGCGTGGGGATATGTTTGGCCCGGGCAACGCCCAGCTGCCCGCCCCGCCGATGCTGATGTTCGATCGCATCACGTCGGTCTCGGCGTCGGGCGGATCACACGGAAAGGGCCAGATCACCGCCGAGCTGGATATCCACAAGGACCTCTGGTTCTTTGATTGTCACTTCATCGGCGACCCGGTGATGCCCGGTTGCCTGGGCCTGGACGCCATGTGGCAGCTGGTCGGCTTCTTTCTGGCCTGGAACGGCGCGCCGGGGCGGGGCCGCGCGGTTGGGGTCGGAGAGGTCAAGTTCAGCGGTCAGGTCACGCCTGACGTCTCGAAATTGGTCTATCGAATCGACTTCAAGCGCGTGATCCTGAGGAAATTGATCATGGGGGTCGCCGACGGGGTGATGGAAGCCGACGGAAAACCTATCTACGAAGCCAGGGATCTGAGGGTCGGCCTGTTCAAAGCCACCGACCCGGTCTGACGGGAAGAGGAAACAGTCATGCGGCGAGTCGCCGTCACCGGTATGGGCGTGATCTCTTCGATCGGCGCCAACGCCGGAGAGGTCCGGTCCTCCCTGTGGGAGGCTCGGTCGGGTGTGTCGGCGGCGGCCAGATATGCCGAGATGGGTTTCCGCTGCCAGGTGCACGCCGATCCGGCCCTGGCCTGGGAGCCGCTGGTCGATCGCCGCGCGGCGCGCTTCCTCTCCGAGGGCACGGCCTACGCTCACCTAGCCATGGAACAGGCGATCGCCGACGCGAAGCTTGAACCGGGCGAAATCTCGAATGAACGCACCGGCCTGATCGTTGGATCGGGCGGCTCCTCGACCCGGGCAATCGTCGAGTCGGCGGACACCGCGCGCGCCAAGGGTGTCAAGCGGATCGGGCCGTTCGCCGTGCCCAAGGCCATGAGTTCCGGGCCCTCGGCGACCCTCTCGACCTGGTTCAAGATCCGCGGGATCAACTATTCGATCTCCTCGGCCTGCGCGACCTCCACCCACTGCATCGGCGCCGCCTACGAACAGATCAAGCTGGGCAACCAGGATGTGATGTTCGCCGGCGGCTGCGAGGAACTCGACTGGACTCTCTCGGCCCTGTTTGACGCCATGGGCGCGATGTCCAGCGGCTTCAACGACACGCCGGCCCGCGCCAGCCGCCCCTATGACGTGGACCGCGACGGCTTCGTCATCGCCGGCGGCGCCGGCATGCTGGTCCTGGAAGACCTGGACCGGGCCCAGGCCCGGGGCGCGACGATCCACGCCGAGATCGTCGGCTACGCCGCCAATTCCGACGGCCACGACATGGTCGCGCCTTCGGGTGAGGGCGCGACCCGCTGTATGCGCTTGGCTATGAAGGGGGCGGGGAACCGCAGGATTGACTATCTGAATCCCCACGGCACCGGCACGCCGGTCGGCGATCTAAAGGAGATGGGCGCCGTTCGCGAGGTTTTCGGTGACGCCGCCCCGATGATCTCCTCCACCAAGGCTCTGACCGGCCACAGCCTCGGCGCCGCTGGGGCTCAGGAAGCGATCTACAGCCTGCTGATGATGAGGGACGGCTTCGTGACCGAGAGCGCCAATATCGAAAACCTGGACCCCGCCTTCGAAGGCCTGCCCATCGCTCGGCAGCGGTTGGAACGGCCGCTGGAAACCGTGATGTCCAACAGCTTTGGCTTTGGCGGCACCAATGGATGTCTGGTGATGAGCCGGGTCTGAGGCCCGCCAAGCATCGCATGCTACCTTATCGTATGTCAGTCAGGCTGGAATGGCGCCAGCGGGTGCACCGTGACACTGAACTGCAGGCCCCGATCCTGGAAGTCGATCGGGCCGGTCCGGTGCTCGGGGATTTTCAGGGGACCGTAGCTGATCTCGACCGTTGACGATCGGGTGGGGCTCCAGGCAACGGCGACGCCCAGGCTACCGATCGAAGACGGCATTGGCTGAGCGCCCCGATGATTGTGCATATAGGCGCCGTCCGCGAATACCGACAGCTTGATCGATTTCCAGTCGGTGGCGTGAGCGTCGCAGAGCCCATGGCCGAACCCGACCGGGCAGTAGAGCTCCAATGTGCCTCTGACGCCCTCGTCCGCCAGCAAGTCGTTCTGGCGATAGCCGCGCACGGTGTCCCCCCCTGCGGAGAACTGCTCTGAAACGTAGAGCGGGCCTCCGGAAAGTTGCCCTGCCAAAGCGGCCTTGAATTCCACGCCGCCCGATAGTAGCCGCGGTAGACGAAGCAGATAGCTGGCCTGTCCCAGAACCGTGGTGAAATTGGCGTCTGGCCTGACCACTCCAGGCAAGTCGGAACCTGTTCCACTGAGTCCAACGCTACCGTCCGCCGAAACCGCCAGAACCGAGTTCTCGGTCCGCCTCACGAAACTCACCTCGCCGCGGATGACGTTAAGATCGGTAACGCCATTCACCGATCCTGGAGAGAACGAGAACGGCGTTCCATCCAACGTACTTTGCGAATGCCGTGAGGTGAAACGGAGCGCCACTTCCAGTCTCTGAGCCGCTTGCCAGCCCTTGCCCCCAGGCAGGGGCGTCAGCGGCACGTCGAGAAAACGCTGAATCAGACTTGCTTCAAAGGTGGTGTCGCTGGAGCGGATGCCCAGCGCCAGCACCGCCTGGTCAAGGACGGCCGCCTGGTCGATGCTGCCGCGGAGGTCCAGCCTGGTCGACGGCCGGAATAGTGGGGTCGAGTAGTCCAGACTGCCGTCGGCAAGGCCGCTGGTTTCGCCTCCATCGATCGTCACGACATCTCCGCTGAACAGCAGGTTGCGGATCGAGGCGCCCCCGGAATAGCGAATTCCGCCGATCGACGGCGTGCGGCTGGAAGCCACCATGGTGTAAACGTCCAGCCGGGGCTGGGGCGCCACGGTGAGGGAGAGGCGCGCCTCGCCGGGCTGATCCCCGGGTCGCAGATCGGCATTGACGGTCCGTAGCGCGTCGTCGTCAGACAGCCGTCGGAACTCGCGCTCGACGGCGATCATGTTCAGGGGTGATCGGTTAGCGGAGGCTATGCGGTCGCGCACGTAGTTCGGACTAAGACCCCCCGACCCTTTCTGGTGACCCAGATCCTGGACGACAGCGAGAATTCGAGTCGCGGGATTGCGCCTCCGACGGCTCGCGCCCTGGGCGTTCGCCGCGGATTCCAGATGCTGTTTCCAGTGCACCTCGATTCTCGGAGAGCCAAGCCGGCGGGGCGTCGTTGAGCCCAGAGTCAGCCAGAGATCAAGCTGGCCATTCGCCGAGGGCCAGTCACGTTCGGCGAACCGCAGACCCGTGTTGATGTAGCCGTTCTCGACGAAAGCCTCGTTGATCAGCAGCACCAGGGCCACCACCCGGTCGACTGAGCTTTGTCGGCCTATCAAACCATTGAAAACGAACTGCCGTCGAATCCACGCGGCGTCCATGGTGTCTCGGGGCTGTCGATCCAGTCGCGGGGCGCCCGGAACGGCCGTTCGGGATCGCCATTTGGGTTGAAATCTGGCGACCGAAGTCCTGGCTCCGGGAAGCTGGTGATTGGTGATGCGTACGTCCGTGATCACGAATGGTCGATTCGCTAGCGATGGCGCGACCGTGGGTTCGGTAGGTGCTTTGAAAAGGGCGGGCGGCGGCGCCTTCGCGAAAGGCGGTATTGACGGTGGCCCAGCGTTTGGTCCTGTCCGGTCCGGAAGCTCGGCCGCGCCAGCGCTCGAGAGCGCCGGGCTGGCGCAGGTCACGACGACGAGCGTAAACACAGGAATATAGCAAGAAACCAGAGTCTTCATCATCTTCCCCGCCACTCCAGAGCGTCGGCGGCTACCAACCGCAAGCCGACCGCCTGGGGCTGGGCGTTGGCCCGCCGGCTTCCAAGGCGGCCCGTTCAAAGGAACCACCGTAGGGACCTTTGAGTTCGTTGATCAGGCGGCTGGTCTCGCCCTGCACCGCCTGGGAGGGGCACTGGCCTTTGAGAACCTTTTCTGAATCCACGAAGGTCGGCGACTCGACTTTGCCGGCGCCGCTGAGATCCACGATACCGGAATTCACATACAAGCCCGACACGTCGATGGAATTGAACTTGTCCGTGGACGCCAGGTCCGCGCCGGCGGACAGGAACACCTGGGCGTTAGGGGACCCGCCTGTTGCCTGGATAAGGCTGCCGGTCTGGATCAACGCGTAGGGCGCGTAGACATAGATTTTCCCGCCGCTGCTCGCCTGGGATGTCCCGCTGGATCTAGTCGTAATCGTGCCGATGTCGGTGGGTGGGGTGGGACCAAGACTGGCGTTCCCGCCAAGCGACAGCACGCTTGTGGGGAACGTCAGGCCAGGTTTGAATAGCAGATAGATGTCGCCGGCCACCCCGCTTGATGTGTCGGTGTCGATCTGCCCGCCGTTCATGATGTAAACTTGATTGGCGTCCGTCACGACCCGACCAGGTGATCCAGTGTTTTTGCTAGCGCTGGAAATCTCGGAACCTTCCCCTTCGATGGTGATATTGTTGGTTGCGGCCAAACTGCTGGCGAGAGAACGATAGTTGTCCTGCGATATCTCCAATGGGGATTGGATCGTCGACGGGTCGTTGGAGATCGTGACGGAGCCGGCGTTGCCTGAGCTGCCGGGCTCCGCGTTGGAGGTGATCTTACCGCCATTCGCGTCGATCAACGTGTTGGTCATCAGGGTGATATCGCCCGCATCGCCAGTTCCGGCGGTCGCGGCCGTCGTGATCGTGCCGGTGTTAATGACCGACACCGCCGAGATTTTCACCGTGCCGGCGCTCGCCGATCCCGAGGTGGTCGCGGAAATAGCCCCGGTGTTGGTCAGGCAGCTCGTCGTCATCATTGCGCAACTAGCGGATAAATCGCCCCCACTGCGACCCCTGAGAACTATCTGGCCACCGGTCGATTGCCCGCCGTTGTAGGCGTCGGTCTTGATCGAGCCGCCTTGTTGGGTTGCGACGACATCTCCGCTTTCCGGATCGACGGTCGGAGAGCTCGGAACTTGGGCGACCGTCACCGCGCCGTTGAATATCGCCGCGGCGGTGATCGATATCGATCCGGCCTCGCCGGCGCTCCCGACTTCGGCGCTGGATGAGATCACGCCCGGTGCGAAGTTCTTCAGCGTGTCCGTGGTGATTTGGATATTGCCGGCTGCCGCGGTGCTGCCTGCCTGTGAAGTCGAACTGATCGTTCCGGTGTTTGTAACGCAATTCGTCGCGCAGCTGGCCGCGGTTCCGATGGTGGCGATGACGACATCCCCGGCGGCGCCATTGTCAAACGTGTCGGTACTTATGGTCCCCGCGTTATTGATGTCAGCGGCTTGGACATTCACCTTACCGGCCGCGCCAACCGTGGTCGTGTCTGTCACCGAACCTGTGTTGGAACTCACGCGACCAAAGTTGCTTACATTAGTCGCCACGATATTTACGCCGCCAGCGGAGCCATGACCGAAAGTATCGGACTCTATGTTTCCGTTGTTGCTGATTGTGACTCCATTAACGTTGACTGTTCCCCCATCGTGAAAACCGAACGTTGAAGCCGAAATCAGTCCGCCATTTGCAATATCGCCAATCCGGCCTCCGGCGTCGCAATTTATGCAAATTTCCCCAGTGTGTCCGGTGACCCGCTTGATGGCTTGGTAATACGACACGGTCGTGATCATGCCGTTATTGTTCAATTGCAAAGCATCGATGAAAATGTCTCCGGCGGCTCCGCTGCTGTTCGTAAAAGCGCTCGAGTTGATCGACCCAGGATTCAACGTCGCATCGGCGCCAGGTTGATTGGTCAACACATCGGTGAAAATCGTAACCGAACCGGCGTCGCCGCCGCTTCCGGGTTGGGCAGTCGAAACGATCTTTCCAGTATTTGTCACGCAGTTCGTCACGCACCCAGCCGCATTCCCCGCCGTGATGATCGTGACACCCCCGGCTGGGCCGGCGCCGTAGGTGTTGGAGTTAATCGACCCGTCGTTCCACAGGCCGGCCGCTTGGATACTCACCTGGCCCGCCGCGCCGGAACTGCCGGTGTCGGCGAGCGTCGTGATGGTGCCGAACTGTTGGTTCGTGACTAGATTTGCCACTATACTGACCGTGCCTGCGGCGCCCTGGGCTTTCGTCTGGGACTGGATTGTTCCACCTGAAAGGTTCTCGAGTGTGTCGACCATGATGTTGACGCCACCGGCGGCCGCGACCCCAGTTGTCGCCGCCCTGATCCGCCCACTATTGGTGAGGTCTCCACCCGAAATAATAATACTGCTCGGAAGATTGCCAATTTGACAGTTTGGTGAGCAGTCGCTATCGGTGTTAATACTGATAATACCGGCATTTACAATTGATGCCGCAGCAATTGAAACTTGACCTTGCGCGCCCCCTATTCCCCCTGTTGAGGCGGATTGGATTGTACCGTGACGTCTATTCATCAAAGTGTTGGAAGTGACCGCGATCGAGCCGGCGTTGCCAGTGCTCCCGGCCAGGGCGGTGGAGCTGATCGTACCGGTATTGGTTACCCCGTCGGTCGTGGCGCCGGCTGGTGATGTGCTGATCGACACCTGCCCCGCATTGCCGCCGGCGGAGGTGTCGGAAACGATGGCGCCGAGGTTATTCACGGTCGTGACGGCGATAGAGATGTTTCCGGCGTTAGCCGACCCCAGGGTGGCGGAAGAGATCGTTCCGCTATTCTCGAGAAACCCGGCGCCGTCATCCTTCACATCGGTGATCGTCAACTGGCCGGGAACACGCTGGCCCATCGACGGAGCGGCGTTCGACCCATTGTAGCCCGAGGTCATGATCGAGCCGCCCTGAGCTGTCCCGTCGCCATTGGTGATCTGGTTCGCGGCGATGATCACCGAGCCCGCGACGCCGCTGCTGCCCGCCACCGCGCTTGAGGAGATCACCGCGGGGCTCTGGCCGGAGTTGGCGCCGACTTCATTGGTCAATGAATCCGTGGAGATCAGTATTGAGCCGGCCGGCCCTGAGCTGCCGCTTTGGGCCGTTGAACTGATTGTGCCGGTGTTTGTCACACAATTGGTCGCGCAGCCCGCCGCGGCGCCTGTCGTGATGATGATGATGTCGCCGGCGCGGCTTGTTCCGTTGGTGTCGGATTGGATGGTTCCGTCATTCTCGACTCGGGAGGCTTGCACACTGACAGTGCCAGCGGCGCCGGAGTTGGCGCTGTCCGAGCTGGTCGAGATATCGCCGCCTCTGTCGTTCATGAGATTGTTGGTCGTTATTATTATCGCGCCGGCCGCACCCCCGCCGCTGGTGGGGGAGTGGATAATACCTTGGGCGAGGTTTTCGACGGAACTGATCGTTGTGATGATGATTTCGCCACCATCAGCTTGGCTATTTGTGCCAGCTTTGATGCCACCATTGTTGATCAATGCGCCTCCAACGATATTGATTGAGCCGCCAACACAGCTTGCTAGGCAGCTACCCTGAGTATGAACTGTGATGTTGCCGCTGTTCGTTATGGTCGTAGCGTTGATATTGATTTGTCCCGCCTGGCCAGAACCGTTTGACTCGGCCGCGATAAAAGCGGGAGTAATATTACTTTGTTTAGGATTGTAAAGGTTGGATAAATTTCCCGTTGTTATGGTGATTGTCCCGGCGTTGCCCGAGACAGCGGCGTCGGCATTGATTCCCGCCCCAGGGAGATTCTCCACCGACGTCGTGGCTGTGATGGTGATGTCGCCGGCGTCGATCTGACGGCCGAGAGCGGAAATCAAGCCGCTGTTCTGGAGGTCGCCCGCGCCAATCAGCACATCCCCCCTGGTCGTCGCCGAGGGGGTCGCTATCACGTTTCCACCAGCGATCTTCAGCGTGCCGGAAGGCGCCGAACCCGCTGTGAGAATACCGCTGACCGGCAAGTCGAAGGCCTGTGAACCCACGGCGAACAGGCCAATGTTTCCGGCGTGGATCGACGGGCTGGTCAGGGTAAGGTTCGCGGCCGAAAGCGACAGATTGCCAGCGCCGTTGTTGAGGCTCTGATTGGCGACGGTGAGGTCGGCGATCGACCCGAAGAATCCAAAGGACGCCGGATCCGCCATTGAGAACGTGGAGTTCGGATCGGCAGCCGAAAAAACCATCTCCCCAGGGCCGAAGCGAAGCTCCTGGGCGGTCGAGAAGTAGGCGGCCCTTGGCACATTGATCTGCGCGCCGGCTCCGAACACGATTCCGGCCGGATTTATAAAAAAGAAATTAGCGTTGGGGAGCGCGGTGGCGTCGCCGGGCGTGGTGTTCAACACCAGAGAGCCGCTGATGCTTGAGACATCGCCGCCGGTGACGCGGCTGATGACATTGGCGATTCCGGCGCCGCCCTTGGCTGGAGCTATGCCCTGAGGATTCAAATAGACCCATTGGGCCGTGTCGCCGGCCGCGAGGCTGAAGGTGGTGAAGCTGTGGAACAGATTCTTTCCCGCCACCGTGCCGCCGCTGATCTGGGTCAGCCGGGAGTGTGCGATCGGAGGCGTCACCACGGTCGCCGTCCAGCGGGCCGGGGATGTTTGCGGATCGGCGACGATATGGGTCGCTTGGCTGTGTGATGTTCCCGGCGCAATCAGGCCTGACAACAACGCCGCCGCCACCAACGACACAACACGTTGCACGCGGACGAATTTCCGCCCAAACCGGTTCACCGCCAGCCTCCAACCAGGATCAGCGACGCCCATAGGTTGGGGTCGTTCCTCTTGTGGGACATCACGTCCCTCTCCGCGAAGCGCAACGCCTCCGCTTTTGACTTGCCCAGCCGGTACTGTGTGTAAAAGTCGACCATCAGTTTTCGCGTATAGAAGTCGTTTATTTCCCAAAGTGAAGCGATCGCTCCGCGGGCGCCTGACTGCACCGCCGCACCAGCCAGCCCAAGGCTGGCGTTGTCGTCGCCCAACGCCGTTTCGCAGGCGCTCAGCACCAGCAGGTCCAACTGTCTGCCACGCGCCTTGCTGTCCGAGATCAGCTGGGAAAGTTCACGCAGAGTGATGAACCCGCCGTTGGCGACCACGAAACTCTTGTCGCTACCGCCGCTGAACGAGGCGTGAGTGGCCAAATGAAGTATATCGACGCTTGAACTCGTGAGTACATTACGCAATTCGTCGACAGTAAAATTGCTCAGATATAATCCGGGTTTAGGTTGGGTGACGCCTTGGGGAAGATCTTGTTTCGCGCGCCCATTCGCGCCGGCGGTTTTCCAGGACCAGTTCTGTTGCAGACCGCTGTAGTGTTTGCTGTCCGCGTCGACGTAGCCCGCCGCAAGTTTGGCTTCCAGGCCGGCGTTGGCGAGCTTGGGAAACGTAAGGCCAAAACCCAGGGATACTGCTTCGTCCAGCGAACCGGCCACGACATAGGCGTCTTTGCCTGCGTGGTCGACGCCGGGCTGGGCGTAGGCGAGGCTCGGCGCGATCGCCAGTCTGGTCTTTTCGATCAGGTATTGGTCGTCGTCGGCGATCAGTGCGGCGAAGGGCAGGGCGGCAAGGGTCGCGTCGGGTATGATGACCAGGGTTCCATCGCCCTTGAGCATCCCACGATCATCGAGCGGCTTGATCAGCAGGCGATAAAGGCTTTTCGCCGGGGCGCGCCAGGTTTTCCGGATACGAGGATCATTGGAGGTCAACGCCTGGCGTAAGGCGCCGACGAGCGCCGCCACCGTTTCGCGGTTGTTGGTCTTGGCGAGTTCGCTGAGCGGCAATTGCTCGAATCGTCCGTCGCGGCCGCCGCGCTCATAGATCAGTTCCACCCGATCCGGCAGCAGCACGGGGTACAGGATGAGCTCGCCCTCTCGCAGCTGATCGGCGCGCACCCGCACCGGCGCGGTCACGCACTCGTTGCCAAGGGCGTCGCTGACCTCGGCCTGGCGAAAATTCTCCAGGATATTCTGCGCCGTCGCTAACCGGGCGGCGCCCTGCTCAACAAGCCCGAGCCTCCGTTTGGGCGCCAACGGCGCGTCGTCCGGCTCCCGTCGCAGCAGCGAGCCGATCCGCGCCTCGAAAACACCGCGTTCACGAATTTGGAAGATCGATTCCTCGGTCAGTGGATCGCGCAGCGGCAGGCTCGCGCGCACCGCTTCCAGGGCCGAATAAGCTGAAGCCACGTGCGCGTCGGCTCTGGCCGGGTCGGCCCTAGCCATTAACATATACCAGTCGCCCATCCGATCCGGGATCGACCGCCGGCTCTCCAATTGCACCGCGCGCTCCAGGTAGGGCAGCGCGGCGGGGCAACCTGCCTGCGCCGCGCCGCTCGGCATCGCCGAGGCGAGTGCTGTATTGAGCAGCAACCCGCAATCTGTCAGGGCGACGATACGCCCGTGCAAGGCCGCGGCCGCGGCTGCGGCGCCAGGATCGTCGCCGTTCAGCGGCGCCGTGGCCTCCAGCCGCTCGATATTTTGCAGTAACGCGGGAGACAGGCCGTCGGCGGTGGTCGTGGCGTCAAGCACGGCTTCGGTGAGTCGGACGCTCAATTCGGGCATCGGGTCGGCGCCGGCCGAAACCAGCAGGCCGCCCGCGATGTCGATCACCTTCGTGCGCAGCGGTGCGGCCAGCCGCTTGTCCGCGGCCGCCTGCGCCAGCAACAGCCGCGCCAGCTTGAGGATCGCCTGGGCGGACTGGCGTGGGTCGCCACGTACGGCTGAGCATCGCAGCGCGACCACCGGGTCGAGCGAATAGACCAACACGTTTTGGTCTGCCAGCCGCCCGCATGCGTCTTCACTACCCGCGGCCTTGAGCATCAAAGACCCGGGCGATGGCGGCCCGATGGACCGGGCGTCGGTTGCCTGAGCCGTCTCCTGATTGTCGTCGTCCACGTCCGCTACGGTCGTCACCAGATCTAGGCCGCCGCCGGCGCGCACGCCTCGTCCGCCGGAGCCGGCCGGCAGAGCCGCGAAAGCCAGGCCAAGGCGAAAGGCGGCGCGGGCCGACCGAGGCTTGTCGCCGGCCAGTTCGGCATAGCGGAACGCCACCCGAAGATAGCCAGGAGCGTCGAGGGGGTTATCGAATGCGCCGCGCCGGACCAGTTCACCGATTTCCAGGCAATAGTCGGCGCGCGCGGTTGGCGAGGGGATGGCGGTGGAAGCCAAGGCCAGGTCGTCGGCCGAAACGCGGGGCGTGCCCTGCGGGGTCTCTTCGAGCACCCGCCTGGCGAACGCCGCCTTGCCCAACACGTCTGTTTCAGTCACCGCATCGCCGGTTCCCGCCGTCGGGTCGAAGGTTTCGCAGAGAATTTTCGCAGGTGTTTTCACCAACGTCGCCGGAGCGTCCGCAAGCGCGGGAACCGCACGGGCGAAGGCTGAGACGAACAACAACGCCGCCCCGAGCCTAGCGAGCTCAGCGACGCCACGGCGGCGAAGCGTCGTTCTCGGTTCGATAAGGGCCGTACACACGCTGGCCACCTCTCGTCCAGTTCCTATGCGTCCGTAGCTAGACGAGTGCTGCCTCCGCCGCAATACTGCCACAGAGCCGCTCAATGGCGATTTCGCCTAATGCCCGCCTCACCCCCTACCAAGCATCCACGAACCGCCGCCGAGGCGCATGCCGCTTTCGGCACGTCTTCAGCCCCTGGACGATCCACTTCCTCGTATCGGCGGGGTCGATCACCGCGTCGATCTCCAGGCTGGCGGCGACGTTGATCGCCTTGCCGCGCGAATAGAGGCTGGCCAGCAGCTTGTCGAACAGCGCCTGTTTGGCCACCTCGTCGGTCTCGGCCTCCAGTTCGCGGCGATAGCCCAGGCGCACCGAGCCCTCCAGGCCCATGCCGCCGAACTCTCCGGTCGGCCAGGCGGCGCAGAACGCCGGCGCCAGTGTCGAGCCGCCGGTCATGGCCTGAGCGCCCAGGCCATAGGCCTTGCGCAGCACGATGGCGAACATCGGCGTGCCCAGGCGCGCGGCGTTGATGAACAGGCGCGAGGTCTTGCGCACCGCCGCCGCCGCCTCGCTGTCGGGCCCGACCATGAACCCCGGGGTGTCGACCAGGGACAGCACCGGCAGGTCGAAGGCGTCGCATAGTTGGAACAGCCGCGAACCCTTGTCGGCGCCCTCGCAATCGACAGCGCCGCCCAGGTGCTTGGGATCGTTGGCGATCAGGCCCATCGGCTTGCCCTCGATCCGCACGAAGCCGGTGATCAGCCCTGGCGCGAAGTTGGGCCGAAGCTCGAGGAAAGAGCCCTCGTCGACCAGTGTCTCGATCACCTGGCGCACGTCGTAGACCCGCAGGCGATTTTCCGGGATCGCCCGGCGCAGCGCGCGCTGGTCGGCGGCGGTCCAGGCTGTCACCGGGCCCTGGAAATACGACAGCGCCTGCTTGGCCAGCCGGGTGCCGTCGGCTTCGTCCTCGGCCAGGATATCCACCACGCCATTGGCGGTCTGGATGTCCATCGGCCCGATCTGCTCGGGGGTGAACACCCCAAGCCCGCCACCCTCGATCATCGCCGGGCCGCCCATGCCCAAGTTGGCTCCCTTGGTACAGATCAGGATCTCGCACACCCCGGCGAACGAGGCGTTGCCGGCGAAGCAGCGGCCCGACACCACCGCGATCTTGGGCACTTGGCCGGCCAGCTGAGCGAAGGCTTTGAAGCTGGGCGTGGCCAGGCCCGAGGCGCCGATGCCGTCGGTGTCGCCGGGCCGCCCGCCGCCGCCCTCGGCGAACCACACCACCGGCAGTTCCTCGCTCTCGACGATCTCCAGCAGCCGGTCGGTCTTCATGTGGTTCATGTGGCCCTGGGTGCCGGCCAGCACCGTGAAGTCGTAGGATAGCGCCGCGCACCGGGCCTGTTCCGGCGCGAACAGGGCGCCGTTGACCGACCCCACCCCGCAGATCAGTCCGTCGGCGGGGCTGATCTTCAGCAGGTGCTCGGCCGAATGGCGCCGACGCTGGGCGGCTACCGCGAAGGCGCCGTATTCGAGGAAGGTGCCCGGATCGACCAGGTCGTCGATGTTCTCCCTGGCCGTGCGCTGGTTGCGGTTTCGCCGCCGGGCCACCGCGTCGGGGCGGGCCTCGTCCAGGGTCAGGCGCCAGCGTTCATTGACCTCGGCCAGGTCCGGGCGGATGAAGTCCAGGTCGATGGCCTCCTCCGCGTCCTGGGCGACATCGTCAACGTCCTCCGGGGTGACGAAGATCAGCGGCTGGTCCTTCAGCACGACGTCGCCCTTGGCGACGGCGACGCGCGCCACCCGCCCGCCGATCGCCGCGGCGACCACATGCTCCATCTTCATCGCCTCGAGGATGACCAGGGTCTGGCC
>JANYFU010000147.1 GCA_025359665.1 Caulobacteraceae bacterium | reverse complement strand
CGCGCCCTCGTGTCGCAACAGCCATTTTTTGCGATGCAGGCCGCCCCCGTAGCCGGTGAGGGTCCTGTTGGCGCCGATCACCCGATGGCAAGGGACCACTAGGCCGATCGGGTTGGCTCCGTTGGCCAGGCCCACCGCGCGCATCGCCTTGGGCTTGCCGATCCGGGCTGCCTGCTCGCCGTAGCTGGCGGTGGTTCCCACCGGTATGTCGCACAGCGCGCGCCAGCAGCTGAGCTGGAAATCCGTGCCACGGGTTCGCCATTCGATGCGCTCGATAGCGTGGAGTTCACCTTCGAAATAGGCGGTCAAGGCCTCGCGCACCTTGGCCGGCGCGGCGCCCGTCTCGCAGGGTACCTCGCCATTGTAGCGGACCATCAGCTGTAGTTGGCGTGGCTCATAGTCGGTCCAGTCGAAGGCGCGCAGATAGCCGGCTTCGTCCGTGACCAGCATGGCTTCGCCGATCGGGGTGTCGAAGCGGTCGATGATCAGGCGTTCAGGCGGCTTGTCGGTCATGACGGTCTTTCGAGGGGTCTTTCGGGATTGCGTCCGCGGCCAGCGGGTCGGAGATGACTTCGCCACTCCACAAATGCAAAGCCGCGTAGGCACGCCACGGCCGCCAGGCTTCGGCGCGGTGTTGCAGGGCCTTGGCCGTGGGCCGGACACCGTCCACGCCGGCCATCGCCCGCATCAGGCCAATGTCGCCAGTGGGAAAGGCGTCCGGCTCGCGCATCTGACGCATGGCGATATAGTGTGCGGTCCACTCGCCGATACCGGGCAGGGATTTCAGCCGCGCGATGGTTGCGGTGAGATCGCCGGCCGGCTCGAAGATCGCGGGATTGGCGGCCACCGTCTCAGCCAGTTTGTGCAGATAGCCTGACCGAGACCTCGGCATCGGCAGGACCGACAGATCGGCGGCCGCCAGGCGCTCGGCGCTGGGGAAGGTGTGGGTGAGGCCGGGGACGATCCCCGCCAGGGCCGGCGGTAGGGGCTCGCCCCAGTCTCGCACGATCCGCGACGCCAGGTTGGTCGCCGCCGCCACGGTGATCTGTTGGCCAAGCACCGCCCGCACGGCCAGTTCAAGCCCGTCCCAGGCGCCGGGCACTCGCAGGCCCGGACGCGCCGCGACGCGCGGGGCCAGCGCAGGATCGCCGCTCAAGTGTTCGGCGATGGCGGCGGGATCGGCGGTCAGATCGAACACCCGCCGCACCCGCGCGATGATCGACGGCAGGGCGGCGAGCCTGGGGAAGTGAATCGTCACCGACAGCCGGTCTGGCTTTGCCGATGGAGACACCATCAACAGGCCGCGATCGTCGCCCAGGGCGATGGTCCGGGCGTAGGCGCCAGCGGACACCACCTCCACGCCCTGGATCGCCCGCATCGACAGGAATTCCACAATCCCCGCCCAATCGTAGGGACCGCGATAGGCGAGATCGAGCTTGACGCCGTCTTCCCCGGCCGTCGCGGCGCCGCTCAGACGCCGCAGCGCCACCGGCGGGCGGTCGAAAAGCGCCTGGAACGTCTCATTGAAACGCCGAACGCTGCCAAAGCCCGACGCCAGCGCCACCTCGGCCATCGGCAGGCGCGTCTCGTGGATCAGTTGCTTGGCCAGCAACACCCGCCGGGTCTGGGCCACCGAAACCGGCGACGCGCCCAGGTGCTGCTGGAACAATCGCCGCAGCTGCCGCTCGCCGACCCCCAGCCGCGTGGCCAAGCCCTCTACGTCATCGTCATCCAAAGCACCCGCCTCGATCAGGCCCAGCGCGCGCGACACCGTGTTGGACGTGCCGCGCCAGGCGCCGAGATCGGGCGAGGATTCCGGCCGGCATCGCAGGCAGGGGCGATAGCCCGCCGCCTGGGCCGCCGTGGCGGTGGCGTAGAAGGTGACGTTCTCGCGCTTGGGAGTGCGGGCCGGACAGATCGGCCGGCAATAAATTCCCGTGGTCCGCACCGCCACGAACAGCCTTCCGTCGAAGCGGGAGTCCCGCGTCAGCAGGACGCGATAACAGGCGTCGTCATCCATATCCATGCCGTGATCATGAGCGCGGCGGGCGACACTGTCTCGCGGTTTTCGGACTCGGTCGTCGGGGCTGGAGTCCGTCGAGGCTTCAGCCGCGCGTCTCGGGCATGGCGGCGGCGCGAGCCCGGGCGATCGGCGTCGCAAGATCGCCGGCCACCGCGTCGGTATCGGCCGCGAACAGGGCCGCCAGCAACCGGCGCATGTCGCCTGGCCGATATGGCGGCGGTGGGAAGGGCTGGGCGCCGCCTGTCGTCCAGGCCTGGACCGCGTATCCCGCCGCGTGAGCGTCGGCGATCACCGACGTTGGCGGATAGGTCTTGGTGGTCGTCAGGTCGAGCAGTCGGTCGGCGGCGATCGCCACTACCTCGGACCGGGTTCGACCTGCCCTCAGAACCGCCGGCGACAGGGCGTCCAGACCACGCGACCCGATGAAAAGCACCCGGCGCACCCGCGCCAGGCCGCCGATCGTCGCCAACGCGTCACCGTCCTCGCTCATCACCCACATCGCCGCCGCAGGCGAATCATAGCCGGCCACGCGGATCGCGCCGGCCAGACGGGGTTCGAGCGCCAGATCGCGAGCCGCGAAATAGGCCGGGTGCAGCAAACCCGCTTGGACGCCCACCACGCGGGCATTGGCCACGCTGCCGGCCCGGGCGATGGCGACCAGCTCCTCGAACGTGAGGATCGCACGCCCCGCATCGCCTTTGCCTCCCGCGCGCCGTTTCGCCACCGGAGCGCTCCGCGTCAACGTCTTCAATTCGCCCAGAGCGAAATCCTCGACGAACCAGCCGATGCGCTCGCGCCCTTCGACCACATGAGTCTGACGGCGGTCGGCGAACTCCGGCCGCGTCGCAATATCGGTGGCGTCCGAAAGCTCGTGGTCGGCGACCGCCACCAGAACCCCGTCCCTGGTCGGCGCGAACCAGGCCGCGATCACATCGGCCCCACCCTGAATCGCCAGCTCATAGGCGCCTTTGGTTCCCTCCGGGATGTCGGCCGCGCGGCCGCCAGTGGCGATCACCAGAGACCGGCGGGCCAGCGCCCTGGCGGGGCCGATGAGTGTCCAGGCCAGCGGCAGGGACAGGGCGAGAGCTGAGAACTGGCGACGGTTCCGGATCATGGCGACAGACTACCGGTCTTCCCGGCCTGGCCCAAATTCCCAGAGCCCCGGCGAATGAAAATTCCGCTGGGAATTCCCAAGGGCCGTGTAGGGTCGATGCTTCGCGCCACGAGCGGCGCTGGCGTGTGGGGCTATGGTGGGCATGGTTGTTGGTATCCTGCTCGGCGCCCTCACCGTCCTGGCCGCGGTCTATGTCATCGTCCTGGGTCGGATCGCGCTACGCAGGGGGCTCGGATTGGCCATGCCCAGCCTGGAGGGCGTCGCGCTTGGCGCGGTGACCAATTTCTTCGACACCCTGGGCATCGGCTCGTTCGCCCCGACCACCGCGTGGATCAGGCTGCGCAAGATGGTTCCCGACAGCTATGTGCCGGCCGTGCTCAACGCCGGCCACGGACTGCCGACGGTCGTGGAAGCCCTGATCTTCATCAATCTGGTCAAGGTCGACCCCTGGTTGCTGGCCGCCTGCATCGCCGCGTCGGTGGTGGGCGCCGCGGTGGGGGCGCCGATCGTTCTGCACCTGCCGTTGCGCGCGGTGCAGGCGGTGGTCGGCGTGGCGCTGCTGTTCGCGGCGGCCGCGTTCGTGGCCAAGAATCTCGATCTGATGCCGGGCGGGGGAACCGCGCTCAGCCTGCCGCCAACCCTATTCGCCGTGGCGGTGGGCGGTTACTTCGTGTTCGGGGCGCTGATGACCTGCGGCATCGGCCTGTTCGCCCCTTCGCTGGTGCTGTTGCCGCTTCTGGGCATGAGCCCGGCTGCCTCGTTTCCGATGATGATGGGGGCCTGCGCGTTCCTGATGCCCGTCAGCGGCTTTCGGTTCCTGAGTTCCGAACGGATCGACATCCGGCTGGTGATCGCCATCACCCTGGGTGGTATCCCGGCGGTGCTGGTCGCCGCGCTGCTGATGAAATCCCTGCCCCTGACCACGCTGCGCTGGTGCGTCGTAGCGGTGGTGATCTATGCGGCGATCGCGCTGCTACGCTCGGCGCTGAAACCGGAGAGCGCCACGGTGGAAGCGACCACCGCCTGACAGGGTCAGGCCGCCGCCTTCAGCCGCTCCAGCAGTTGGCCATGCAATACCGAATTGCCGCAACAGACCGAGCCGGCGGCCAGTGGATCAGCGCCGCCGTCGGCGTCGGTCACGACGCCCCCGGCCTCGGTGACGATCAGCAAACCCGCCGCCATGTCCCAGGGCTTGAGGTCGCGCTCCCAGAAGCCGTCGAACCGGCCCGCCGCCACCCACGCCAGGTCCAGGGCCGCGGCCCCAAAGCGGCGCACGCCCGACACCCGCTGGCTGACCTGATGCAGCTCCTTGAGGAACCGGCCATGCTGGCCATGACCCATGAACGGGATACCGGTGGCGAACACCGCCTCTTCGAAGCGGGTGCGGGCCGCCACGCGCAGGCGGTGGTCGTTGAGAAACGCGCCCTTGCCTCGCTCGGCCCAGAACATGTCGGCGTTGGCGGGATTGTAGGTAACCCCAGCGACGATCTGGCCATCCCGCTGAAGAGCGATGTTGATCGCGAAATGCGGCATGGCGTGTAGGAAGTTGGTGGTGCCGTCGAGCGGGTCGACGATCCAGGTGTGGGTCTTGTCGGTACCCTCGATCATCCCGCGCTCTTCGCCGAGAAACCCATAGCCGGGCCGCGCCTTGGTCAATTCCTCGAAGATCGTCTGTTCAGCCTTCAGGTCGGCAGCCGAGACATAGTCGGCCGCGCCCTTCTTGGAGACCTGCAACTCGGCCACCTCGCCGAAGTCCCGCGCCAGCGCGCGCCCAGCCTTGCGGGCGGCGTCGGTCATCACCTTGATCAGGGCGGAGACGGGCGCGGCCACCTAGTCGGCCCGGCGCATATATTCGCCGGTCTCGGTGGAGACCAAAATTCGCTCGCCCGCATCCATATAGGGGGGGATCATGATGCGCATGCCGTTGGAGGCCTTGGCGGGCTTGTAGGACGATGACGCCGTCTGACCCCGCACGGTGGCGTCGGCCTCAATCACCTCGAGCACCACGCTGACCGGCAGTTCGATGCCCAGCGCGCGCTCTTCATACAGTTCCAGCTTCACCACCATGCCGTCGTGCAGGAAGCGCACCTGATCCTCGCCGACGAAGTCCTTGGCCAGTTCGATCTGCTCGTAATTGACCTGATCCATGAATACGAGGGCGTCGCCCTGCTCATACAGGAACTGGAAATCCTTGCGATCGAGGCCGACCCGATCGACCTTGTCTTCCGACCGGAAGCGCTCGTTCAGCTTGCTGCCGGTGACCAGGTTCTTCAGCTCGATCTGGTTGAAAGCGCCGCCCTTGCCGGGCTTGACGTGCACCGACTTCACCGCCCGCCAGATACCGCCCTGATGCAGAATGACGTCCCCGACCCTCAATTCGTTACTTCCGACGGACGGCATGAACTCTCATTTTCAAGGGGAAAGGGGGGCGAATTCGGGGGCGGACCCTAGTTGAGGGGTCCCCTCAAAGCAAGGCGCGGACCGTCTTCAGGCGCCGGGGCGGTTCTTCAGGCCCTCGGCGATTCGGGCATTGAAGGCCGCCACCGCCGCCGCAGGTCCTTCGGGATGGCGCCACACCCCCGCCGAAACGGCCAGGAAATCGGCGCCCGCCGTCACCAGGGGCGCGCAATTCTCGACACTGATCCCGCCGATGGCGACGCAGGGGGTCAACATGGTCTCCTGCCAGATCTCGAGCACCTCCAGGTCCGGCCGGTGGGTGGTCGCCTTGGTGTCGGTGGGAAAGAACGCCCCGAAAGCCACATAGTCGGCACCCGCTTCCGACGCGTCCATGGCCAGATCACGGCTGTCGTGACAGGTCACGCCGACGATCCGCCCCGCGCCCATGGCCCGGCGCGCGGCGTCGAAAGGTCCGTCCGACTGGCCGATGTGGACCCCGTCACACCCCAGCCGCGCCGCCAGATCCGGCCGGTCGTTGAGGATCAGTGCAATATCGCGCCGATTGGTGATCGGCAGCAGGATCCGCACGGCCTCGGCGATCACGTCGTCCGCGACGTCTTTCAGCCGCAGCTGCACCGCGCCGATGTCGCCGCCTTCGAGCGCCGCCTGAAGGGTTCGGGCGAAAGCGGCCGGATCGGCGATGACGGGCGGGGTGATCAGATAGATGCGGCAGAGCGGAACGGACATGGCCCCTCAATTCTTGGCCGGCAGGGCCACGAAGAACGGCTTCACCACTGACTGGAACACGGGCAACGCCTCGCAGCGTCCCGAATGGGCGGCCAAGGTCGGCCAGGCGTCAAGGTCGAACAGCCCTTCGTGCGCCTCGCGGACGAAACGCAGAACGCAGCCAACCATGATGTCGGCATGGGTCAGGGTCTCGCCGAACCACCACGGGCCGGCCGCGGCCGAGCGATCCGCTTGCAGAACATCCAGCACGGCCACCATCTGGCTCCGGCAGCGATCGACCCACATCGGCGTGGCCCGCTCGTGCAGCACCCGCTCATAGACCAACGAGACCGCCTTATCGGCGAGACCCGCCGCCAGCGCGCAGACCTTCAACACCTTGCGCCTCGCCTCGCCTCGCGCCGGAATCAAGGCCCGATGTTCGCCGGTCATCTCGTCCAACGCGTCAAGAATGGCCGCGCTCTCGATCAACACCTCGCCGTCTTCCAGCACCAGGGTCGGCACACGCCGCAAGGGGTTGAACGGCGCGATCCTGTCGGCGTCGGCGAATACCGACCAGGCCCGGTGCTCGAATGGCATGTCGTAGAGCGTCAGGGCGATGGCGACGCGCCGAACGAACGGACTGTCGTAGTGGCCGATCAGGATCATCGCCCATCTTCGCCGCCATGCCGCGCGCTTTCAAGCCGCCCTCTCTCCCCATCGTCAGGAGGGACGTATAGAAGATCGCCGCATGAACGCCTTCGTCCCCGCCGAATGGTCTCCCCACAGCGCGATGTGGGTCGGATTTCCCAGCCATGCCGAGCTGTGGAAAGACGACCTCGCCGAGGCCCGGCGCGAAGTGGCCATGCTCGTCCACGCCCTGGCCGGCCCCGGGCGCGAGCGGGTGAAACTGATGACGGCGACCGACGAGGCCATGGCGGCGGCGCTGGAACTTCTGGGCGCGACCGCCGGCGTGGAGATCATCGCCGGGACGTTCGGCGATATCTGGTTGCGCGACACCGGGCCGATCTTCATGGATCCCGACCGGGCGGTGGCCTTTCGCTTCAACGGCTGGGGGGGCAAATACGACCTTCCGGAAGACCACTCGGTGCCCGACCAGATCGCCACCCGGGCGGGCGCGGCGCTGGTCCGCCAAGACTTCGTGATGGAGGGCGGCGCGCTGGACCATGACGGCCGAGGCACGGTGCTGACCACGCGCAAGTGCCTGCTCAACGCCAACCGCAATCGCCATTGGCGCGAGGGCGACGCCGAACGGGCGCTGGAAAGCGCGATCGGTGCGCGGAAGGTGCTGTGGCTGAATCAGGGCCTGATAAACGACCACACCGACGGCCATGTCGATAATCTCGCCCGGTTCGTCGGGCCTGGGGTCGTCGCCTGTCCGGTCGCTTTCGGCCTGGGCGACCCCAACGCGGCGGCCTATGACGCCGCCGCCGAGACCCTGGCCGGCTACGCCGACGCCGATGGGAACAGACTGCGGGTGGTTCGCATCCCATCGCCCGGCCGCTTGATGGACGACGACCATCGGGTGATCCCCGCCTCGCACATGAATTTCCTGATCGCCAACGGCGCGGTGATCGTGCCGACCTATGGCGACCCGGCCGGCGACTGGGCGGTTCAGGCCCTGGAGGCCCTGTTCGATGATCGCGTGGTGATCGGGCTTCCGTCCCACGCGCTGCTGACCGGCGGCGGGTCTTTTCACTGCATCAGCCAGCAGGAGCCCGCCTGATGGCGCGGACCCTCCACCTCGCCGCGCTTCAGGCCTCGTTCGGCCACGACCTGGACGCCAATATCGCCCGGGTGTCGGACCTGATCCGCCAGGCCGCCGCCGGCGGCGCCCAGGTGATCCTGCCGCCCGAACTGTTCCAGGGTCCCTATTTCTGCGTCACCCAACAGGAGCGCTGGTTCGCCCAGGCCCATCCCTGGCGCAAGCATCCCTGCGTGATCGCGCTGGCCCCGCTGGCCGCCGAACTGGGGGTGGTGATCCCGGTCTCGATCTTCGAGCGCGAGGGGCCGCACTACTTCAACAGCCTGGCGATGATCGACGCCGACGGGTCACTGCTCGGCCTGTATCGCAAGAGCCACATCCCCGATGGCCCGGGCTACCAGGAGAAATACTACTTCCGGCCCGGCGACACCGGCTTCAAGGTCTGGGACACCCGCCACGGTCGCATAGGCGTCGGCGTCTGTTGGGACCAATGGTATCCCGAGGCGGCCAGGGCCATGGCCCTGCTGGGGGCGGAGGCGCTGCTTTATCCCACCGCCATCGGCAGCGAGCCGCATGATCCGACCCTCGACACCGCCCTGCCGTGGCGCCGCGGCATGCAGGGCCATGCGGTCTCCAACATCATCCCCGTGGTCGGCTGCAACCGCACCGGCTTGGAAGCGTGGCCGGACTATCCGAATGGCGGCCAGCGATTCTATGGCTCCAGCTTCATCGCCGATCATCGCGGCGACCTGGTCAGCCAACTCGGGCCGGACGACGAGGGCGTGATCGCCGCCACTTTCGATCTGGATTTCCTCAAGACCCACCGCGCCGCCTGGGGTTTTTTCCGCGACCGCCGGCCCGACCTCTATGGCGCGCTCGCCACGGGTCGCCCCACATGATCGAGGGCGGCATGATCGAGACCGAAAGGCTGATCCTGCGCCCTTGGCGGGACACCGACCGCGCGCCCTACGCGGCCATGATGGCCGACCCCGAAGTGGGCTATTGGCTGGGAGCCACCCTGTCACGGGAAGAATCCGACGCCCAGATCGACCGGTTCATGGCCGCGAACGCCGACCGGGAACCAGGCTTCCTGGCCATGGAGCGGCGCGGCGACGGGGCATTCCTGGGCGCGGCCTGTCTTCGCCCCGTGCCCGGCGGCCATCCGATGGTCGGCACGGTCGAGGTCGGATGGCGCATGGCCAGGAACGCCTGGGGCTCAGGCTACGCCACCGAAGCGGCGCGGATTCTGCTCGCTGAAGGCTTTTCGCGGCTGGATCTCGGCGAGATCGTCAGTTTCACCGCCGTGTCCAACCTGCGATCCCGCGCGGTGATGGAGCGCCTGGGTTTCGCCAGAAGCCCGGACCGTGACTTCGACCACCCGGCCCTTGCGCCCGACCACCCACTCCGCGCGCACGTCGTCTATGTTCTCGGGCGATCGGACTGGGCCGGCGGAGACGCTAAGCCCGCTTGACCAGCGCGTCGCGGATTTCGGTCAGCAGCACTTCCGATGTCGTCGGGGCGGGCGGCGCGGCGGGGGCGACGGCCTCGACGCGGCGCATACGGTTCACCGCCTGCACGATCAGGAAGATCACGAAAGCCACGATCACGAACTGGATGCAGGTATTGAGGAAGGCGCCGTATTGGATGGCCACCTCGGGTTTCTTGGCCGCCTCGTCCGCCGCCTTCAGCACGATCTTCAGCTGGGCAAAGTCAACGCCGCCGGTGAACAGGCCAATTGGTGGCATGATCACCTGATCCACCAGACTCGAGACGATCTTGCCGAACGCGCCGCCAATGATGACGCCGACCGCGAGGTCGACGACATTGCCCCGCATCACGAATTCCTTGAATTCCGAACCGATCGACATGGTCGCTCCCTTTCCTGGGTCTTGAGTCCGGCACTGCGACCGCCGGCCCCTCCGATTTACCGAGGGCTACCCGATGTTGGCCGCCAATGCGAGCCGTTGGCGGCCAGGCGTCACGTCCTGGATCAGAAAGCCGTTACGCCCTTGGGCGTGCCCAGGCCTGTCGGCCCGTCATAGCCAACCCCGGCGGTGCAGTAATAGGTCACCGGGCAGGCGCCATTGTTCCCCGAAATGACGTCGTAGAGCGCCCCCGGATGGGCGTAGGGGTCGGAACCCCGGTCAACCGCCCCGCCGTTGACGGCATAGATGCCACCGATCAGAGGCGCGGCCACGCTGGTGCCAGCCATGACCGCCCAGGCCGAGCCGCCACCCGTGGCTGGCCCGTAGACCGCCACGCCCGAGGACGGGCTGGAAACCGCCGAGACATCGGTCACCATGCGGTTGGCGCATCCGGTGTCGGTCTGCCAGGCCGGCTTGGGATAGACGGCGCTGCATCCGCTGCCCGCGCCCTTCCAGGCGGTCTCGGTCCATCCCCGCGCGGCCGTGGCGCTCCGCTTCAGAGTGGTGCCACCCACCGCGATGACATTGGGCGAGGCGGCCGGGAACTCGACGCCGTAGCCGGCGTCGCCCGAACTGGCGACCACCGCCACGCCAGGCTGGTCGTAATAGGCGGCAAAGGCGGTCGAGCCCGCCTCGGTGTCGCCATAGCTGTTAGAAATCACATGAGCCCCAAGGGTGGCGGCCATCGCCACGGAGGCGCCCAGGTTGGCGTCGGCGTTGGTGTTGGCCTCGACCAGGATCAACCGGCAGCCGGGACACATGGCGCTGGCCATGTCGAGGTCGAGCGCCGTCTCGCGGGCCCAACCCATATACTGCTTGGGATACGGCCCCTTGACCCCGCTCTGGTTGTATTTGGTGAAGCAGCCGCTGGCGCTGGTGCAGGGCGGCAGGCCATAGGTAGCCCGATAGACCGCCAGGTCGCTCTCGGCGTTGGGATAGCCATAGGCGTCCACGATCGCGATCACCTTGCCCGGATCACCCGTGGCGGTGATCGCATAGGCTGACCGCAGGTCGGAGGGGCCCAAGCCGGTCGGCGTCGCGCCGGCCATCGCCCTGCGTTCGAAGATCCGCCCCATCCGGTCTGTGACCATATGGGCATGGCATCGCGCCAAATGGTGGCCCATCGGCGAGAGGCAAGCGGCGATATGGTAGGTGCTATCGACCAGTTCGACCATCGGCGCCGGAGCCGGAATAGCGCCCCCGGCGATCAAGGTAAACGCCAGGGCGACCGCGCCAATTCGATAGAGTCCAGCGTTCACGGCAAGCCACCCACTGACGAACGCCCCACGGAACCCCCCGTGACCCTACGCGTCCGCCATGATGTCTAGCCGAGCATCGTCGTGGCGACCAGACGCGCCAGCCTGGGTTAGGCCGGCGCGGGCTAAAACGCCGCCTTGCCGTTTGGCGTCCCGAGGCCGGTGGGCCCGTCATAGCCGGGGCCGGCCCAGCACATGTAATTGGGGCAGTCCCCGTTGGAACCGCTGATGATGTCGTTAAGCGAGCCCGGGGGCGCGAAATAGGGGTCGGCGCCATAGAGCACCGGCCCGCCATTGTCGGCATAGACGCCGGCGATGATCGGCGCCGAGACGCTCGTGCCGCCGAACGCCTGCCACGCCGATTTGGTATGCGAGACGGGTGCATAGGCCGCGACAGGCGTACGAGTGTCCGCTACGGCCGATACGTCAGCCACCATCCGCATTGGGCACAGGGGGTCTTTCTGCCAGCGGGGTTTCGGATAGAGAGCGCTGCAGCCGCTGCCCGATCCCACCCATGCGGTCTCGGACCAACCGCGCGCCGTGCCGCGCGCGCGCTTCAACGTGGTTCCTCCAACGGCGGTGACATAGGGCGAGGACGCGGGGAACTCGACACCGTAACCGCTGTCTCCCGAACTGGCGGTGATCGCCACGAAGGGGTGATCATAGTCGGCGGCGACGGGCCGGGTGCCGACCTCGCTTCCGCCATAGCTGTTGGAGATCACCTTGGCGCCCAGGTTGGCGGCCGTGTTCACCGCCGCGCCTAGATCGGCATAGGAATCGGTCGTCGCCTCAACAAGGAACACCCGGCATTTGCCGCACATGGCGCTGACCATCTCCATGTCCAGGGCCGATTCTATCTGCCAGAACAGGCCGGCGTCGCCCTGACCGCCAACGTCCTGGGGCGGTCCGCCGTTCTGGCCATAGCGCGCGAAACAACCATTGGCCGTGGTGCACGGCGGCAGGCCGAAAGTCGAACGGTAGACCCCGAGGTCACGCTCCGCATTCGGATAGCCATAGGCGGCGACAATAGCCACTATGGTTCCAGGCCTGCCGTTGTTGATGATATTATAGGCGGCGCGCAGGTCCGCAGGACCGTAGCCGCGGGGCGGCGATACCTTCGTCGCCTCCGATACGATGGCGGCGCCACCCCGATCGACCATCACCCACGAGTGGCATCGGGCGTAGCCAGGCGCGACCGGGTCGGGGCAGACCGGTTTGAAATGCACGCCGTCCAACGGTTCGATGGTTTGCGCCTCCGCCGGGATTGCCGCCCGGGCAAGGAGGAACACGCATGCAAGCATGGCGGTAAACGATCTGGTCATTGACATCCCCGGCGCCTGAATTGGACGCCAAAATGCCATATTTGAGCTAAAAGCGAAAAGGAATTTAACAATTCCGCCCGCGACATATGGGCATCTCGCTGGGCTGTCTCGGCCCGCTCAGCGCTAACCAGGCGGCGCCGCGATTTCGATACGATATCGCGCCCGAAGACGGTCCATCAGGGCGGCGTTGGCCCGGCGTCTCTGGTCCTGGAACCAGGCGTCACGCACCTGGGGACGAACTTCAGCGAAGGGGGGTTGGCTGACGGCCGCGCGGGAATCGACGCGGACCAGATGCCAGCCGTAGGCCGACCGCGTTGGCCCCGCCCAGACGCCCACCGGTGAGGTCTGAACAAATCGCGCGAACTGATCCCCGTAGTCGCGGATCAGGTCCGGCAGGCCGACGTCCGCATAAGTCAGCGGCAGAACCAGCGGATCGCCGCTTATATCGGCCTCGCCGCCCTTCAGTCGCGCCAGCGCGGCCTCGGCGGCGAGCCGGGCCTGGGTGTCACCACGTTCGGCGCTGAAATAGACCTGCCTGAACGCCAGGTGAGCGGGAACCGCATATTGGGCCGCGTTCCGCTGGTAGTACGCCTTGAGCACCGCGTCGTCGGGGTCGGCGACCTGCGCCACGTCCTCGCTGGCGAAGGCCATCTTCTGGGCCAGGCGGCGGCGGATGATGATGTCATCCTTATCCAAACCTCGGCGCAGAGCTTCATTGGCCAGAATCTCCTCGTCGATCCGCTCGCGGACCAGCCCACGCAACTCCTCCGGACTGGGGGGGCGCTGCATCTGCAGCTGCCAATAGGCCGTCAGCTGTTTGAGTTCGTCTTCGTCGATGCGCAGCACCGGGCGCTGGAGCCCCTTCAGGGTGTTCGCGGTCAGGAAGATCACAACGCCGATGATCAGGAAGTGAACCAGGGGTTCGCGGATCACGCGCGCCGCCAGGGCGCCGATCCGTCCCCGCGCCACGCCTCCGGACCGCTGGCCGTCAGGCCTGGGGTTCATACCAGATCGGCGATGACCAGGCGCGTTCGATAATGGTGGCCGGCAGATTGGGATTTGGCGGCGTGCCGTTTCTCAAGGCGTCCCAGGTCGACCACCGGCAGGACGGATTTTCCAGCACCCGCACATAATAGAACGCCCGCTGCCTGGGATTGAAGGTGGGGTCGGTCCACATCGTGCGCAGCTCAACGTCGCCCTTGAAGCGCTCGGTGGCGCAGGTGGAGATATCGACCTTGGCCCCATTGGCCGGGCAGCGCCAGGCGGCGGTGTCGAGCGGCAGATGGTCGGAACAGGCGACGTCGAACACCCGCTCCTTGGCGACGCCGTTCTCCACCCAGCCCTTGACGATCTGAGCCCGTTGCAGGAACCCGGAATTGGGATCGCGCACCCCCCAGATCAGGAATTTCGGAACCCGGCCCCTGGCCGGTAGCAGGTCGCCGCCCATCGGCACGCCATGGGCGTAGGCCTGGGTGACGACGTCGGAACGCGACGCCAGGCCCGGCGCGAAGTCATAGCCGGCGAAGAAACGCACCTTGATTCGGG
This sequence comes from Caulobacteraceae bacterium, assembly GCA_025359665.1. Classification (GTDB taxonomy): domain Bacteria; phylum Pseudomonadota; class Alphaproteobacteria; order Caulobacterales; family Caulobacteraceae; genus Acaudatibacter. Next base: position 2,941 of record JANYFU010000147.1, on the reverse strand, counting down.
GACCGGAGCTGGCGAAGGTTTCCTTGCGCCGCAGCGCCGCGTAGATCGCCTCGCGGGAGTTTTCCTCTGCCCAGACCCCCGCCAGGCCCGAAGCGCCCCAGCTCTGGAAGCGGGCAAGGCCGCTCGACGAATCGGTCTTGACCCCGTCCCAGGTCTTGGCGCCCCCCGGTGGGACCGAGCCGCGCAATTCGGGCGTGGCGTCCTCGCGCCCGACCTTGCTGAAGAAGTTGCGCTCCTCGACCGAACCCGGCGCGGCGTTATGGGTGTCGCTCGAGCCGATGAAGCCCATCTTGTAGGGATTGAAGCCCTTCTGGTCCTGCATCAAGATTCCGGCCTTCAGGGCGTCGCGCACATAACCGCCGGCGAACTTGGTGACCTTCTTGTTGGAGCCGATATAACTCTCCATGATCTCGAAATTGGCCCATTCGTCATTGGGCGACAGCGAGGGATGAGCCTCCGAGGTTCCCTTGATCTGGGTGATTTCGGCCAGGGGCTCGTTGCGCCGGCGCAGGTCCGCATAGGCTTTGTCCATCGGCGTTCCATCGAACTTGGTGGTCTGGAACATCAGCCCATCGCTGCCGTTGGAATTGTGCGGAATGGCCAGGGCCTCGATGCCCCGGGCGCGCCAGCCGTCCATCGTGCGCCACAGATCCTCCGGGTTCTGGGATTCGGTCGAAGTGAACGGCAGGCCAGGCACGGTGGCGGTGCGGAAGATGACGTTGCGGTGCAGGTTGCGGCCATCCGGCGCGGAGGTGAATTCATAGCCGACCAGGGTGGTGAAATGGCCTGGCATGTTGTTGCGCGCCGCCGCGTCCTGAACCTCGCGCCAGGCCCGTCCGGCGACATCCTTGTCGCCGAATTCCTTGGGAATGGTCCCCTGCCGCATGGCGGTGACGACCCGGGTGAAGGCTTCAGCGATCTTGTTATGATCGGGGCTGAACAGGCCCTGGACCAGGGGAAGCTTGGACAGAGCCGTGCCGGGCGTGTCGGCTTCACGCATCGCGCCCATGTATTCGGAGTGATCGGTCACCGCGACAAAGTCGAGCGGGCCACCCTCCAGGCGAATGTCATACCCCTGCGCATGGCCGATGGCCTCGCCCCTGGCGAAGCGATAGGCGTCGTCGGGGGACGCCCTGACGTTGAAGATATAGGCGTCGAACGACAGCTTTGTGTGGACGTGCAGGTCGCCGAAATAGGCGTTACGCTCGGTATTGTATCCCGGCAGGTGGGTCGGCGCGGGCGTTGGACGGGCCGCGCTCGAGGGCTTGGCCGCCACCGCCTTCACCGGCGGAACTGGCGGCTTGGCGGGGGGGCCAAGTGTCGCCGCGCCCGCGATCAGCGCCGCCACCCCCACTATCGATCCGGAGACTACGCCGAGACGAAAGCGCGCGCGGGAGCTATCGAGACGCTTCATTGACTATACCCTCCTGAACCCGTTTCAATATTGGTCGCGCCATTGGTCGCGCCGTGACCGGCTTGTCAAACCGGGGTGGTGACGGTCCGGCATGTTTCGTCTTGATTTTCCGCCCGCTGTTTCTTCATTTCAGGAAATTCTATTTTTCGACGTTAGGAAATCTGGGGACTCTCCGGCATGGCCAGTGGAAGGATCAATCGAATTGCCCGCTAAGAACGCGATGGCGCTGCTTTTCGCCTGGCTGATCCCCCTGGCTTGCCTGGCCCACGAGGTTCGCCCCGCCCTTCTGCAACTGACCGAGACCACGCCCGGAACCTATCAGGCCACCTGGAAACAGCCAGTGGTCGGCGACATGGCCATCCGTCTGATCCCACGCCTGTCCAGCGGCGCCCTGGACAGGACGCCGGACGCCCAGACCGTGGCGCCGGGGTTCATCATCCGCGTCTGGCGCGTCGCCCACGGCCGGCCCCTGGATGGCCAGACGGTGTCGGTGGAGGGCCTGCCGCAGTCGGTCACCGATGTGATCCTGCGGGTGACCGCGGCCGACGGCCAGCAGCTGGACGCCGTTCTGCGACCCGCGGAGCCGTCCAGCGTGATGAAGCTGAGCGGTCCGGCCGGCATCGCCATTCCCGGCTATCTGACCCTTGGGGTCGAACACATCCTGACCGGCGCCGATCACCTGATGTTCGTGCTAGGACTGTTGCTGCTGATCGGCCCCAGCTGGCGGATCGTCAAGGCGGTCTCGGCCTTCACCGTCGCCCACAGCATCACCCTGGCCCTGGCGGCGCTGGACTATATCCACTTCCCTTCGGCGGTGATCGAGGCGCTGGTGGCGCTCAGCATCGTCTTTGTGGCCATGGAGCTGGTTCCCCGGCCGGGCGCCCCGGTCACCTTGACCCGCCGCCATCCGTGGCTGATCGCCTTCACCTTCGGCCTGTTGCACGGCATGGCCTTCGCCGGCGCCCTGGCCCAGATCGGTCTGCCGCCGCACGCCGCGCCGATGGCCCTGCTGCTGTTCAACCTGGGCGTCGAGATCGGCCAGCTGATGTTCATCGCCGTGGCCCTGGCGGCGATCTTCGCCTTGCGCGCGCTGCGCCGCCGCGTTCCGCTGATCACCGAAACCGTCGCGCGCCTCGCCCCGGCCTATGCTATCGGCGGTTGCGCCGCCTATTGGCTGATCGACCGATTGGTGACCGTCTATGCATGACCGAGCCCTTCGAGGGATCTCGATGATGTCACTTCACTTCTTCATTGTTCCCATCCGCACCCTTGCCTGGGCCAGCATGATCACAACCGCATTTTCCGCTTCCGCCGCCACGTCGCCCCGGCTGACGCCCGAGCGGGTGTTCTCCAGCCCCGCGCTGTCGGGACCCGCCGCGCGCGGGTTGGCGGTGTCGCCCGACGGGCGCTGGATCACCTGGCTTAAGGCTGAGCCGGCCAACCAGTATAAGCTCGACCTGTGGGCCGCGCCGACCGCCGGCGGCGAGGCGCGCCTGCTGGTCTCAGGCTCGGCGGTGGAGCCCGATG
>JANYFU010000144.1 GCA_025359665.1 Caulobacteraceae bacterium | reverse complement strand
AGCTGGACCAGGGCGTTCGCATTATGCTTGTCGTCTCTCAGCCTACAGACCAGCCTGAGGTTGAGTGGATTGAGACCAAGAAAACGATGGAGACGATGATCTCGGCGAATACGCCGCCCGCCGGCGCCAAGGCCATGCAGTTTCGGCTTTGCGAGGCGTCAGACGCGCAGAGCGTGCGAAAGGAGATTCAGGCGTTCGACCCGCACATCGTCCATTTCATTGGCCACGGCGCGCCAAACTCTCTGGTCTTCTGCAGACACCTCACCAACACGTCGCAAAACCTCAGTGCGGGGTCGGTCCATAGTGTCCTCACATCCAAATCGACGCGCCTGGTCATCCTGTCAGCCTGCGACACCGCAAACGTCGGGAACGATATTTCTCCGCTCATCTCGATCGCGGAACGCCTCGTTCAAGCCGGCGTGCCCGCCGTGGTGGCCAATCAGATGCCGATTTCACTACGCTCGATCCATACCTTTTGCGGCGCGCTCTACGGCGAGCTTCTGAAGAGCGGGAATGTCGACTGGGCGGTGAACGCTGGCAGGATCGCCATGGGCGTGGCGTTCGACAATCTCGGCGTCGCTGCGGTGGAGTGGGGCGTCCCGGTGCTCTACAGGCGTCCGAGTTGCAGCCAATTGTTTACGGTTGGAGCTGCACCAGCATGATCAAGTCTCCGACGAACCTTCTCTATGCCAACACCGCGACGACCCAGTCGACGACCTCGTCCCAGGCGCGCACCCGACGCGTTCGGTCTCGGGTTCCGGACTCGACTCGGAAGATTGGCGTCTTCGACATCAGCGCTCGAGCCGGATTTCTCTTCGACGTGCTTGAGCTCGTCAGTCGAAGCCAATCGAGGTTTACATTCTACCCGGTCGAGGCGTCGTTACCGATGGGACTGGGTGTCATCGGCGACGTGTTTGAGGCCAAACTCAAGGCAGTGCGCGAAAAGCTCTCGCGCGGTGATAAAGCCGAACTGCGGCAGAACATCGCCGTTCAAGACTATTTTCCGTTCCTCAAGCAAACGCGGGAACAGATCCATGTCGATGTCATCGCAGGCCTGTTCAGCCCCATGCTGGCCTGGACGGAGAGTGATGACGCAAAAACTGTCGACTACGGCTGGAATTTCTTCTCCTTGGGAGAAGGTCCGGACGTCGCAATCTCAGTCTATGGCCTTCGGGACTATGCGAAAGAGGCGGGTCGACCGTTCGAAGCCGCCGTCGCGTTGCTGACCCTCGCCCAGGTCTGGGCCAGCCTCTACGGAACGCGCTTCCATCAACAGTCGCGAGGCTGCCCGTTTGATTTCTGCGAGAACCGAGACGACCTCGTCGGCGCGATCTCCAAAATGGAAATCTGTTCGGAGTCGCTGGAGGAAATTCCGGCGGATGAGCGCGAGAGCGTCACCAAATGTCTCAACGTGATTAGGACGTACGCGCGTGGCTGAAGTTCTAATCTTCGTTCCCGGCCTGGAGGGTTCTGAGCTGTGGGACGATCAGGGCAAGGTCTGGCCCGGCACGCTCGCGGACGGTGCGTTTGGTTTCAGCGACGAGAAGTTTGCGAGGCTTTGCGATCCGGATCTTGAAGCCAGAGATATATTGCGCACGGCGATTGGCGTCATTGATGTCTACGCCAGCTGGATAGACACCTTTTCATCGCTGTCGGATCGCGAAACCGGCGATCGGATGTTCAGCGAAGACGGCGCCTGACCGACCCTCATTGCCGTACCCTACGACTGGCGCAAATCCATCGAAGTCGGCGCCGACGCGCTGGCGACCGCCGTTGCGAAGGCCGTCGTCGATCACGGTGCCGCTGTCGATATCTGCATTGCCGCACACAGCTTGGGCGGTCTGGTCGCCCGCTATTTCCTGCAGAGCGGCAATTATGAGTCCGAGCCCGGCTGGGCGAACGTGCGCACGCTCCTCACATTCGGAACGCCGCACAAGGGCGCCGTCGTCGCGCTTGCGGGCACGATTGGACAGGACAAGGCGCAATTCCTGAACACCAAGCAGTCGATGGCGCTTGTGAACGATCCCCGCTATCCGGCGGCATACCACCTCTTTCCGCAGCCCGGAGCCCGTCCGATCTGGGCGCGCGGCGGGGCGGGGAGGCTGGTGTCGCACGAGGTGTTCGACCGCAAAATTGCTAAGGCGCTCGGCCTCACGGAGGCCA
>JANYFU010000098.1 GCA_025359665.1 Caulobacteraceae bacterium | reverse complement strand
GGTTTCTTCCTCGGTCATATCGGTTGGGATGTTGGCGAACATGGGAGTGCTGAGGTAGCGTTCGCCCGTGTCGGCCAGCATGCAGAGAATGTGGGCGCCGGCCGGCGCTGTCTCGGCCACCTTCAAGGCGCAGGCGAAATTGGCGCCCGAGGTAATGCCGACGAAAATCCCCTCATGCCTGGCCAGATCCTCGCTGCCCTTGATGGCTTGCGTGCCGGTGATCGGGATCAGTTTGTCGATAACTTTGAGATCTACGGCTCCCTGGGTGTTGAAGGGTATGAAATCGGGCGTCCAACCCTGCATGACGTGTGGCGCCCAGGCCGGATGAGCCCCGGCCGGAGAATGGTCGGCGTTGCGGGCCTGTGGCTGACCGCTGGCCAGCAACTGGGCAGTGTCGGGCTCGGAGACGATAATCTTGGTCTTTGGGCTTTCGGTCGCCAGCACCCTCGAAACACCCGTCAAGGTGCCGCCCGTGCCATAGCCGGTGACCCAATAGTCGAGGCCGACATCCTTGAAGTCGTCGATGATCTCGCGCGCCGTGGTGCGCGAGTGCATGTCGGGGTTGGCTTGGTTCTCGAATTGGCGGGTCAGGAACCAGCCATGGGCGGCGGCCAGCTCCTTGGCCTTTTCCACCATGCCTATCGCGCGTAGGGCGGCTGGCGTCAGAACCACCTTGGCGCCCAGGAAGCGCATCAGGCGCCGACGTTCGATGCTGAAGCTGTCGGCCATCACCACCACCAGCGGATGGCCCTTCTGGGCGCAGACCATGGCCAGGCCAATGCCGGTGTTGCCGCTGCTGGCCTCGATCACCGTCTGGCCGGACTTTAGGTCACCTGACGCTTCGGCGGCCTCGATGATGCCCAGCGCCAGCCGATCCTTCACCGACCCCAGCGGGTTGAAGGCCTCTATCTTAACCCAGAGGTTCACATGCCCAGGAGCCAGCTTGCCGATCCGCACCACCGGGGTGTGACCGATCGTCTGAAGAATGTTGTCATAGCGAGCCATGCGGTTCCTCCGGGGTTGGGTGGACGTTGGCAAAGGATCGCGATGGGGTCCAGCGCCGATGAGATTCAGTTGGCGGCGCGCGCGTCGGCCTCGACCTTGGCGCGAGGAATCAGGCGAATGGTCGAGCTGGCTTTGGCCAGAACCGCGCCCTGACTATCGGTCAGCCGGCCCTCGGTGAAACAGGTGCTGCGTCCGGCCTTTTCCACCCATCCCTCGGCGAACACCTTCCCCGGGCGTGCGGGGGCGAAGAAGCTGATCTTCAGTTCCAGAGACATGGGCGTCATCTCGATCCCCGAGCGGGCGATCACGGCATGCGCCATGGCCGCATCGAGCCAGCCGCTGATGAAGCCACCCTGCACCACACCGCCGGAATGGCACATGTGGAGGCTTGCCTCGTATTCCAGGGTCGCCCGGCCGGATGAATCCGTCTCCAGCCGTCGGACCAGGCCAAGAGCGCGGTTCAGGTCGTCGGCGGAAGCCGCTTCATCGGTGCTCATCAACAATTTCCCCTGAAACAGGCGGACGGTTTAGGAGTGTTCCGCTAGGACGCGTCAAGCCGGCTCAGTCGGCACAAGCGCAGTTGTCGCCGCATCCGCCCGCCGGCTTGTTCGCCGTCCGCCGCCCGGCTTGTCGCCGACGCAGCCAACCCCGCAAGCCGAACGACCACAACGTCCAGCCGGCGGCAAGGGCGACAATCAGATAGACGAGCAGCGTCTGGATCATCGTCAGCCCGCGCCCAGCGCCACGGCGCTCTGATAGACGATGAAGGCGGCGATATAGGCCAGCGCGGTCATATAGCTGAACATGATAATCGGCCAACGCCAGGAGTTGGTCTCCCGCTTCACCACCGCCAGGGTGGATGCGCATTGGGGCGCGAACACATACCAGGCCAGGAAGGCCAGGGCCGAAGCCAATGACCAGTGATGCGCGAGGCTGGCGCCAAGGGTCGAGGTTCCTTCGCCGGATACGGCGTAGACCGTCGCCAGGGCTCCCACCGCCACCTCCCGCGCCGCCATGCCGGGGATCAAGGCGACGGCCATCTGCCAGGAGAAGCCCAAGGGCGCCATTACCGGCTGAATGAAATGGCCGATCAGACCAGCAAAACTGTAGTTTATCGCCGCGCCCACGGCTCCGGCGGGCGGGCCGGGCACGCTGGCCAGAAACCAGACCAGGATCATCATCGAGAGGATGATCGTACCGGCGCGCTTCAAAAAGATCTCGGCGCGTTGGTAGACGCCTCGGGCCACGTTCAGGGCGTCGGGAACCTTGTAGGCCGGCAACTCCATCAGGAACGGCTCCGATGCGCCGCGCCAGAACAACTTTCGCATCACCGCCGCCACCAGCAGGGCGCTGACGATGCCGGCCGCGTACAGACCGAAAAACACCAGACCCTGGAGGCTGATAAATCCGAACACCGTGCGCCCGGGGATGAAGGCGGAGATGATCAGGGTGTAGACCGGAATTCGCGCCGAACAGGTCATCAGCGGCGCCACCATGATCGTCGTCAGCCGGTCGCGCTTCTGATCGATCACCCGGGTGGCCATAATGCCCGGTATAGCGCAGGCGAAGCTCGACAGGAGGGGAATGAACGCCCGGCCATGCAGGCCGGCCGAACCCATCAGCCGGTCCATCAGGAAGGCGGCCCGGGCCATATAGCCCACATCCTCCAGTAGGATGATGAACAGGAACAGGATGGCGATCTGGGGCAGGAACACAACCACGCTGCCCACGCCGGCGATCACCCCATCGCAGATCAGGCTTTTGAGAAGGCCCGGCGGCAAGACCTGCGCCACGCCGGCGCCGAGGGCCGAGAAACCACTGCTGATCAGATCCATGATCGGCGTGGCGCCGATGAACACCGCCTGAAACATCACGAACAGCAGGACCAACAGAATCGCCAAGCCGGCTACCGGATGCAGCAGCACGTCGTCGAGGCGTCCGGTCCAGGTGTCCGGCCGCTTTGGCGGCTTGACCGTGGCCTTGAGGATTTGCTCGGCCTGGTGATGAAGCGCGCGCAAGTCGGCCGCGGAGGGCTCGCGCCAGACGTCGCTCGCGCCTCGAACGCTTGAGGCGAACGCCGCGCGAGCGGCTTCCACCAGGGCCTCGACCCCTCGTTTGCGCGTCGCCACGGTGCCCAGCACGGGCATGCCAAGAACCCGCGACAGACCTTCCATATCGATAGCGAGCCCCTGGCGCTCGGCGATATCGATCATGTTCAAGGCCAGCACCACCGGGCGGCCAACCGAACGCAGTTCCAGGGCCAGGCGCAGCACCAAGCGAAGGTTGGTGGCGTCGGCCACGCAGATCACCACGTCAGGCGGCGTCTCTCCCGCCAGGCGGCCGAGCACCGCGTCTCGGGTCACCACTTCGTCGGGGCTGCGGGCGCGCAGGCTGTAGGTACCGGGAAGGTCGACCACCACGACGGCCTGGCCATCGGCCGTGACAAGCCGGCCTTCCTTACGCTCGACCGTGACGCCCGCGTAGTTAGCGACCTTCTGGCGCGCGCCGGTCAGGGCGTTGAAGAGGGCGGTCTTGCCGCTGTTGGGATTGCCGACCAGAGCCATGCGCAAAGCCGGGATCGCGGCGACCGAGGCGTGATCGATCGGGGCGACGGCGATGTTCATTCCGCTTGCCCGGGGCGGGTCAGGACGCAGCGCGCCTCGCGGCGGCGCATGGCCACCCGCATGTCGTCCAGCCGAACGGCGATCGGGTCGCGCCCGATCAGGCCTTCATGAACGATCTCGACCCGCGCGCCTTCGACAAAGCCCATCTCGAGCAGCCGGCGTTCGAGTTCCTGATTGGAAACCCCGCCGGATAGGGCGGGAGCGTCGAACCGCAGACCAACGACCATGCCGCTGAAGCCACGCCGCTGGTCACCCAAAGCCACCGCGAGAGGCGCGGAATACGGGGTTTCGGCAAGACCGGAGAGAGTTGCTGACGAGGGCAGAGCACGAACCAGTTCAAGAGAAGTCGAGAACGATTATCATTATCAGTGCAATCGGCACGAAATCAAGGCGCTCGCCCGCGACCCGCTGGTCCTCAGATCACCAATATTTCTTCAGGTTCGGCTTGAAGGCGCGGATCCTGGAGCTGACGAACAGATAGGCGGCCACGCCGACGCCTAAAAGGATCAACATCACGCAGATGCCCAACGCCGATAAGGCTCCAAACTGTAACAACGCCAGCTGCATTACCAAGCTCCCTTGTCCTCGCGATGTGACGAGTGATGGCACAAGCCGGAGCCCGATGCGAGTGGGTTACCGGCGGCTCAACAGTACGATCCGGTTGGTGTTGGTTCCCTTGGTGTTGTTATCGACGCCCCAGCAGTTGGCGGTCTTGGTGAACATCTGCTGGTTGACCATCACGGCCAGGCGTTCGAACGGCAAGCCTTCGGCGGCCCGCCAGACGGCCTGCTCCAGCAACACCTTGCCGCCGCGAACCTCGCCAACCTCGAAGGCGACGTGGCCGCCAGGACGCACCACGCGCGCCAACTCCGTCAGGGTCGCGCGGACCATCGCCTCCCAGGCCGATTCGGTCCGATGCATGGCGATTTCGACCGCCCGTGCGTCGATGCCCGCGAACCAGCAGCGCAACCAGTTGTCCTGGGCGTATTGGACGATATCGAGGAAAGGCGGGGAGGTGACCACGAGGGCCACGGACCCGGTGGGGACGTGCGCGAGTCTTGTTGATGATCCAGTTCGCAGGGTGGCGGGCGGATGGGCCATGGGCGAACCGTCGCGCAGCAGTTGACGGGTCTTTTTCAGGATCACCGCGGCGATGTCCCGTTCCGGAGGCGTCTGGCCGCGTTTATGGTTGATCTTCAACTGGTTGGCGACCGAAGTGGCTTGATTGGGGGGCAGGGTGTAGCCGGAAAAGAACCCAGGTGAGTGACCGGTCAGGCGGTTGATCGCCACCATCCGCAGCCAGTCAATGGCGGGATCTGGATGGGTATCGTCCAGCGGCGCCTCGCGCATCAACCATTCCCGCAGTGCGCACAACCGCCGCAAGGTCGCGGGGTGGTAGAAGGCGAGCAGATCCTCCCGAACATCATCCACCCGATCCCAGGTAACCGCGGCGAGGCCGCTGGCGACGCCGGCCAGCGCCGGCGGGGCCATCCTTGGACGCGTGAAAAGCAGCGATAGCGGGTTGATGTCATTGCCCATAGGTCGCCGACCCATCAGGGCCGCCTGGACCGGCGCCGTACCTCGCCCCATGAACGGATCGAGGACGCCATCGCCAGGGACCGTCAAACGTTCTATAAAAAATTCAGGGAGTTGCGGCTTGAAACAGGCTCGATAGCTGACCTCGTGCAGGCTATGGGCCTGGCGCTGGGCGGCGGTCCAATATTCGTTGATCAGATATGGGATGCCTTCGACGGTGGTTTCCATGGTCACGGCGCCGAAGGCGTCAAAACAGCTGATGGAATCCAGGAATTTGGCCGAGGTCATCGCCCAACTCTGGTCGCCTACGAAGGCCTGACTATGCGGCGCGGAATAAGCCTGCGCAAGCCAGCGACAAGGTGGCCACCGGAGTCGGACGCGCATCTGAGGATGCGACCGGACCAGCCGAACCCGGCGCCCCCATCGCCGCCATCGCCGACGCCATGCCAGCCACCGTGGCCGCTAGCGGCTGTGCGTCTCCCACGAGGAGATTGGCGGTGAAACCGTCGCCTGGAGAAGCCGTGGTGATGCTGAGGATTATGCCGATCTGGGCTGATCCGCTGGCCCCTCCAGGCCCGGCCGTCGGCGACCACCCTGTGTCGACCGCATGATCGCTGAAATAGGCCGTCGCATCGGCGAGACTCCCAAACGTCCGATGAAGAATGTTCGTGCCGTTGGCGGTCACATCAAACGAGAGGCTATTGAAGCCGGCGCCTGTCGCCACGGAGCCGTAGAAACCGATGAACAGGTCCTGATTCTTCGGCGTCAGCGAGAGATTGACGGTCATATCGATCTCGCTGGTCGATACCTCCGCTGCGCACGCGATCGTGCTGTAGCCACCGGCGAGTTCCGCGTTGGCGAAGTAGATCGGCTTGGCGCCAAACCCTGATTTCAGATTCGGGTTGAGCGAGAGCACCGGCCCCACGCCGGTCGGACTGGGCGCGCCAACAACGGCGGCGACGCCCTGGTCGCCGGACATCGAGGTCGGGCCGACGCCTCCGAGATGGGCATAGGTGTAGGCCGTCGAGGTTCCCGCGACCGGCGCGGAGGTGGTGGCGCTCAACAGCGTTATCAAACCCGAGGAAATTCGGCTCGTGACCGATGTCGAAGTGACCGAACCGCCTGCGCCCACACCCTTGGCTGTCGCTGTCGCCACCCCGCCGCCGACCTGACCCGTGCCTCCCCAAGCGTAGGCGGTGACCGTGACAAAGCGGCCAACGCCCGTCGCCAGGGCGGTCGCGCCACCGCCGTGAGGGACGGTGCGGGAGAACACCGCGCCTTCGCTACCACCAGAGGCCTCCGCGTCCGCCTGGACGGCCCCAGCTCCGGTGATGTTAACCGTGGCGGCGCCGGCGCCGCCGGACGCTCCGCCGAAATTGGCGTTACCGGCCCCGCCATCACCGCCATAGGCGAGAACAGTGGCGTCCACGCTGCTGCTTCGATTGGCAGCCGCTTGGATGGTGTCGTCGACAATCAGGGTGGAGCTGGCCTTGCCGCCAACGCCGGGCGTCGCGGCCTGACTGGTTCCGCCCGTGCCGCCCCGGGCGATCTGTGTCAAAGTCAGCACGCCTCCGAGCGTCGAGCCGGTGACCGCATTTCTCAATGCGCTCGCACCCCCGGCCGCACCGATACTCTGGCTGCCGTAGGCGCCTCCCGCTCCGCCGTCGCCGGCCGTCTGATTTACCAGGGCCGTAGCGGCGCCCAAACCGAAAGCCGAAGCTTTGGTCGCCTTGGCAATTCCCGCGACGCCGCCAGCGCCCACGCCCTGGCCGTTTCCACCATTGCCGCCGATCGCCAGGGCGGTGGCCATCGCGGCCCCGGTAGCGTTGGTATCGCTGGCGCTGGCCGTCGACGTTCCACCAGACCCACCGGCCGCTCCCTGCGTGGTCGGATCTCCCGGCATTCCCGCCGCGCCGCCAGCACCGCCATAACCCGTCGCGAGCGCGTTGGCGCCCAGGAGATTGGCGGCGGCGGTTTTCACCGCGGCCGTGGCCGCGCCTCCCGCGCCACCGCTTCCCGCCACACCATTCGCCCCGGCGACCCCACCGGCGCCGCCTGCTCCGCCATTGGCGTTGGCAGTGTTAAATGAGTCGGTGTTCATCAGCGGCGTGGCCGTGGCTCCGCCGCCGGCCGCGCCCGACAGGCCCGTATCACCCTGCAGACCATTTATCCCAATGGTGGTGTCAACACTCATGACCGCTCCTCTGGTCTCTGGGAGGACTTGGCCCGTGGCCCCGCGACGCCAAAACAGGCTAAGCGCGGCGGAGAGGGATGACGGAGCGTCCCTCTCAGATTAGAGGCAAATTCCCAAATAAATATATTGTCAATGAATGTAGCTTACATAGCATATTTGTATCTACAATGCGAATTTGATAGTTATTATTGGTCAAAATGCCGCATCGTTCCTGGTAATATCTGTTAGAAAACTAATAGTGTGGATTTTGAATTAAAAGTTATGATGAAAATGACCCAACATCATGACGGCGCCATGGGAGACGCCGACTAGGGGGCATCCCACCTTCCAAAGCTGAGGCTTATGCTGGCGGACGGGGTGGGATTCGAACCCACGGTGGGCGTAAACCCACGGCGGTTTTCAAGACCGCTGCCTTAAACCACTCGGCCACCCATCCGTCGCCGCCAGCCTAGCCCGCGCGCCGCCGTGGCGAAAGCCTCAGCCGGCCACTTTCGGCCCATCCAGCCCCACCCCAACCAGGTGCCCGAATCGCGCGCGCAGCATCGCCTGGTCCGCCGCCGGCAAGGGCGGCTTCAGGATCGAGGC
>JANYFU010000070.1 GCA_025359665.1 Caulobacteraceae bacterium | reverse complement strand
CCCAGGGTGTCAAAGCTGATCCCGCCGAACGGGCGGGTCTCGATGGTCAGTTCGGGCATCACCCGTTCGGCCACCCGGCGAGCCTGGGTGGTGACTTCCGGGCCGATCCCATCGCCGGGCAGCAGAAGCAGAGTTGGCATGTTGTGTGATCTTGATCAGAGCGGGCGTTGAGCGGCGATCTCGTAGGCCGTCAGACGCCGGTCGGAAACCCCGAAACTTGGCCAAGCGGCGCGCCAGGCGGCCATATGATCGGTCTTGAAGTGCGCGTCCAGGGCGGCCTGGTCGCGCCAGGCCTCGAAGATGTGCATCAGGCCGGGCTCGGCCACGTCCTCGGCGTAGCCATAGGCGCCGCAGCCGTCCTCGGCCTGGCTTGCCGCCATCATCGCCTTCATGTGGGGTCGGAAGGCCTCAACGTTTTCGGGGGGCACGCGAACCGTGCCGGCGACAATCAGGGTCATGCGGCAACCTCCAGCCAGGGCTGGTCCAGCGACCGGCGCGCCTCATAGTCGGCGATGTCGCCGGCCGCCTGCAGGGTCTCGCCGATGGCGTCCAGGCCCTTGAGCATCTTTTCCTTGCGGCCCGGATCGATTTCGAAGGCGAATACCTGACCAGAAGGCGAGGTCACCGTCTGGGCCTCGAGATCGACGGAAAACACGTGATTTCCGCCCCTGGCCTCACCCATCAGCGCCTTCACCTGGTCGCGCGGCAGGGCGATCGGCAGCAGGCCGTTCTGGAAACAGTTGTTGTAGAAGATATCGGCGAAGCTGGTGGAGATCACGCAGCGGATCCCGAAATCCAGCAGCGCCCAGGGCGCGTGTTCCCGGCTCGAACCGCAACCGAAATTGTCGCCGGCGATCAGCATCCCAGCCCCGGCAAAAGCCGCATCATCGAGCACGAATCCGCTCTTCGCGGCGCCTTCGGTGTCGAAACGCATGTCATAGAACAGCCCGCGAGCGAGACCCTCTCGGTCGACGGTCTTGAGGAACTGCTTGGGGATGATCTGGTCGGTGTCGATGTTAGCGACATCGAGCGGCGCGGCCTTGGCGTCCAGGCGGGTGAAGGGGGTCATGGGTCAGATATCCGACAATTCAGCTGCAAAGTGGAGTCTCACCCGTCAGCCCCACCTAACACCAGGGCCGGGGCGCCGGGCACGCCGGCGCGGACGGTGAACACCTGGGTGCCGGGCTTGCGGCCCGGGCGGACGGGCGAGACGTCGAAGCCGCCGGCGGCCAGGCGGGCCTGGGCGGCGACGGGATCGGCCACGCGCCAGGCAAGGCCGGTGATCCGGTCGGGGCCATCGCCGACCGGGGCCTTGAGGTCGGCGCTGATCTCGATCACCGCGCCGCCGCAACGGAAGAACAGCAGTCGCGACCCCCATTGGGGATTGGCCCGGTCGAGCCTGAGGTCCAGCCCGAGGCGGCCGCCGTAGAGGGCCACGGCGCGCTCCGGGTTGGGGGTGTGGATGACCACATGGTCCAGGGCGTGTGGCGCGTCCGAACGAGCCGGCGGCGGCCCGGCGGGACGGTCCGCGACCAGAGCGATCGCCACACCATGGGTGGCGGACCTGGACAGGACCGCCCCCTCGGCCGAGACGCCGCGGCGCTCGAGCACGCGGCGGGTTTCGGACAGGTCCGGGGCCGCGAGACCGAGGCCGAACACCGGATCGCCGCCGCCCGGTCCGATCTCCAGGGCCATGTTGACCAGCTGGAAGCGTCGCGTCGCGCCGTTCGTGGGCGGCGCGCCGAGCAGGATTTCGTAAGCGAGGGCGCACGCATCCGGATCGGCCACGGTCAGGCCGATATGGTCCAGGCCTGTGATCACGCCTTCACGCCAGGGTCCGGACGTCGACGATGTGGCCGGCGATCGCCGCCGCCGCCGCCATGGCCGGGCTCATCAGGTGGGTGCGGCCGCCCCGGCCCTGGCGGCCCTCGAAGTTGCGATTGGAAGTCGAGGCGCATCGTTCGCCAGGCGCCAGCCGATCAGGGTTCATGCCCAGGCACATCGAACAGCCGGGCTCGCGCCAGTCGAAGCCGGCCTCGCGGAATATTACGTCCAGGCCTTCGTCCTCTGCCTGATCCTTCACCAGGCCCGAGCCCGCGACCACCATGGCGCGGACATGGCCGGCGACCTTGCGGTCCTTGGCGATCGCGGCGGCGGCGCGCAGATCCTCGATGCGGCTGTTGGTGCAAGAGCCGATGAACACCCGGTCGATACGCGCTTCGTCGATCCTCTGGCCCGGTTCCAGGCCCATATAGTCGAGGGCGCGACGGATGGCCTCGGCCCGTTCGGCTTCGAAGTCGGCCGGATCTGGAACCCGCCCCTCGATATCCACCACATCCTGCGGGCTGGTTCCCCAGGTGACGGTGGGCGCCAGGGTGGCGACGTCGATGGCGATTTCCGAATCGAACCTTGCGTCGGGATCGGAGACGAACGTCTTCCAATGACCCAGGGCCATTTCCCAGGCGCCGCCCTTGGGAGCCGACGGCCGGCCCATCAGATAGGCGTAAGTGGTCTCGTCCGGCGCGACCAATCCCGCCCTGGCGCCGGCCTCGATGGTTAGATTGCACAGGGTCATGCGCCCTTCCATGGAAAGCGCGCGGACCGCCTCGCCGGCGTATTCGATCACATAGCCCGTGCCGCCGCTGGTGCCGATCTTGCCGATCAGCGCCAGGGCGTAGTCCTTGGTGCCGACACCCGGACCGGGCGTCCCCGTGTAGGTCACGCGCATGTTCTTGGACTTCATCTGCCGCAGGGTCTGGGTAGCCAGCACATGCTCGACCTCCGACGTGCCGATACCCTGGGCCAGCGACCCGAAGGCGCCGTGGGTCGAGGTGTGGCTATCGCCGCAGACGATGGTCATGCCCGGCTGGGTGCGTCCCTGTTCGGGGCCGACGACGTGGACGATGCCGTTGCGCGGATCGCCCATGGGAAAGAACTCGATACCGAAGTCGGCGACATTGCGCTCCAGCGCCTGAAGTTGGGCGCGGGCCTCCAGATCGGCGACGGCCGCGACACCAAGCGCCTGGCCCTCGGTGGGAATATTGTGATCGGCGACGGCCAAAGTGCGATCGGGCCGCCGCACCGGCCGACGGGCAGCCCGCAGGCCGGCGAAGGCCTGGGGCGTCGTCACCTCGTGGATAAGGTGCAGATCGATATAGAGAATGGTCTCGCCATTGGCGTCGCGAGAGACGTGATGCGCGTCCCAGATCTTGTCGTAGAGGGTTTTGCCGGACATGGGCCGCATCTAAGCGCGACGAAGCCCCGCGTCCACCGCCTGGTCTTTCAATCCGCCGATGGGCTCAGGCCATCGCCAGCCTGCCACTCGCGGCGCGCGCCTCCGGCAGACACCCCATGTCGGACAGGGTTTCCCGCATCGCCGCGTCGAGGGGCGTGGAAGGAACCTCGCCCAGAAAGGCGCGGAGTTTGGCGTCGTTCAGGCCGATCGGCTTTTGCCAGAGGTAGCGCATCTCCAACAGCTCGCGGAACATCTCGACGAACGGCGAGAGCGCATAGATCAGCGGATAGGGAAACGGCTTCAACGGGATAGCTGCGTTGCCGGTAACCCGGCGGATGGATTGGGCCATCTCGTCGCCGCGCGCCAGCCAGTGACCGGCGAAGTGGAAGGTCTCGTAGTCGGCCAGGTCCTCCTCGCGCTCCAGCAGCCGGACCATGGTCTCGGCCATGTCGGGCAGATAGGCAAATGCGTGGCCGACATCGACCGGCCCGGGCGCCGAGACCGAGCGGACCCGGCCGCCCCGGCGGCTGGTCAGCCACATCAGGCTGCTGTTGGGCGCGGCGGGGCCGAAGAAGTCTCCGGCCCGCAGCACCAGGGCCTTCACCCCGTCCGGGACGGCGGCCTCCAGCATTTGCTCCATCTCCACCCGCACGGCGCCTTTGCGGGTGACCGGGGCCTTAGGCGCGGTTTCGGCGATGTGGGCCCCGGACTCTGGCGCGTAGTTATAGACATTGCCGGGCAGGACGATGCGAGCCCCATGAGCCTTGGCCGCGGCGATCGAGGCTGCCAGCATCGGGATCGCCAGACCTCGCCAGTTCTTGTAGCCGGGCGGATTGGCGCCATGGATGATCACGTCGGCCCCCCGCGCGGCGTCAACTACATCAGCGGCGAACATGGCGTCTCCCTTCACCCACTCAATGGGCATGCGCGGTCCGGCCTTGGCCGTGGCGCCGACGGGATCGCGGGCCAGAGCGCGGACGCGCCAGCCGTGGCGGATCAGGGCCGCAGCCGCATGGCCGCCGAACGAGCCGGTGGCGCCGATAACGAGAGCGGTGTGGGTCATGGGGTGTCTCCGTTTTGACAAGCCACAGTTAGGCCCGGCCACGACCATTCGGAATTGTCCAAGACTGCAGGTCAGCTATACATCGACGCATGACAGGCGCTCCGGACTGGGATCTTTGGCGATCGTTCCTGGCGGTGATGGACGCGGGCAGCCTGTCGGGCGCGGCCCGAATCCTGAACATCGCCCAGCCCACCGTGGGCCGCCACATCGAAGCCCTTGAAGCCACCCTGGGCGGCGGACCGTTGTTCACCCGCTCGCCAGGCGGGTTTCGACCGACCCGAGCGGCCCAGGCGCTGGAGCCGCACGCCCGGGCCATGGCCACGGCCGCCGAAACCCTGCTGCGCACCGCCAGCGGCGATGCGGACGAGGTGCGCGGGGCGATCCGCCTGACGGCCAGCGAGATAGCCGCGGTGGAGATTCTTCCCCCGATCCTGACCGAGTTCAGGGAAACCTGGCCCCAGGTGACCCTGGAACTCGCGGTCTCCAACCGACTGGAGGACCTGTTGCACCGCGACGCCGACATCGCCGTGCGCATGGCCCGGCCAACCCAGGACGCGCTGTTCGCGCGCAAGGTCGGCGTGATCGACCTGATCTTCCACGCCCACCGGTCCTATCTGCAAAAGCACGGCGAGCCGCGCACCCTGGAGGAACTGCGCGGCCACACCCTGATCGGCTTCGACCGCAACCAGCCCCTGGCCCGGATCGTCGACCAGATCGACATCGAGGTGACCCGCGACCTGTTCGCCCTGCACACCGACAACGAAGTCGCTCAGCTGGCCATGCTGCGCGCCGGCTATGGCGTCTGTCCGTGCCAGCGCCAGATCGCCGCCCGAGACCCTAATCTCGTTCCCCTGCTGGAAAGCCAGTTCGGCTTCGAGCTTGAGGTCTGGGTGGTCATGCATGAGGACCTGAAGACCGACCGGCGCATGCGCCTGATGTTCGACCACTTGGTTGTCGGGCTGAAGGACTATGTGGCGGCGGGCGAGAAAGGGGGGCGGGGGCCTTGAAATCCCGAACCGTCCCGACTAGGTTCCGCGCCTTCGCCGAACAGGCGCTGCGCGCTCGTAGCTCAGCTGGATAGAGCACCAGACTACGAATCTGGGGGTCGGGCGTTCGAATCGCTCCGAGCGCGCCAATTTTCTCTCGAATAGCGGCTGCAGCCACCACAAAAACACATGGGCTGCAACGGGAACCGTCGCTGCGCGTTTAAATTACATGGCCAGACACCACTCACCACGTGCGGGTCCATTGTCGGCTTCTGACGAGTGCCGGAAGTGGGCCAATTTCTCTCTTAACCAAGCAGCCGAGTGCAAGTCGCCCGAGGACCGGGCTGAATGGCTGGGGTTGGCCGAAGCCTGGATCGATCTGGAAAGCTCGCCCGAGTGGGCGGAAGAAATTCTACACACCCGCCACGACAAGGCGACGACGACCAGGGCCGAAGGGCGGGTCGCGCTAAGCCAAGTCGGGCGCGCCACGGTCCAGACCATGGCGACAGCCGCCGAAACACTGTGGCGGGCGCTTACAGCTGCACCTGCTTCCCGCAAGCATGGCAATCACAGACGGACCCAAACTGGCCGCTGAAGGCCGATCAGCGTCAGAGACTCGCGTGGGTTCAGCTTGCGGCGAATGAGCCGGTATTCCCCTGGGATGATGATGCGAACGCTCGACATAATATCGGCTTGTCCGTAGCCGCTGGACTTGGTCGTTCCGCCCGCTAGGATTGGCTCGCTATCTGCCATACAGAGCGGCGCGAAGATCGGCCTTGGGCTGACGAGATTGAAATTGGGGAGAACAGATGATCGGTAGCAGGTTCGCGCGAGCATCGACCGCCGCGCTCGCTTTGGTCGCGCTGGTCGCGACAGCCGGTTTGGCCCAGGCAGCCGATCCTCCCGCCGCCGGGACCAACAGCGCCGAAATCGCCCTGCCACCGCCGCCGACCGCCTGGTATGCTAATCCTCCGGTGGGTGCGGGCGCCGGACCCGTCACTCAGGACCTGCTGGCCAAGAGCCCCGCCGATCCCAGCCAATGGCTGCTCTATGGCGGTGGCTATCGGAATTTCCGCAACAGCCCGGTGAAGAGCCTTAGCGCGGCGACCGTGAAGGGGCTTCACGTGGCCTGGTCGGCGCCGACTGGCACCACCGGCCAGTTCGAGGCGTCGCCCGTCGTCTATGGCGGGGTGATGTATATCACCACCTCCTACAACCGGCTGATCGCGCTCGACGCCAAGACCGGCGCGTT
>JANYFU010000053.1 GCA_025359665.1 Caulobacteraceae bacterium | reverse complement strand
CGATCATCAGTTCGGTGTCGATGATGTCGAGGTCGTCCAGCGGGTCGATCCGGCCCTCGACATGGGTGATGTCGGTATCGACGAAACAGCGCGCCACCAGGGCCACGGCGTCGCAGTCGCGGATATTGGCCAGGAACTGGTTGCCCAGCCCCTCGCCCTGGGCGGCGCCGCGCACCAGGCCGGCGATATCGACGAAGGTGATGCGGGCGGGGATGATCTCCTTGGACCCCGCCGTCTTTGCCAGGGCCTCCAGGCGAGGCTCGGGCACCGCCACCTCGCCGACGTTGGGCTCGATGGTGCAGAACGGATAGTTGGCCGCCTGGGCCGCCGCGGTCTGGGTGAGGGCATTGAACAGGGTCGACTTGCCCACATTGGGCAGACCGACGATGGCGACTTTAAGAGCCATGAGACTTTCGGGCGTTGGTTACGGCAGGCGGACCTAGCACGGGGAAGGCCGGGAGGCGAAGGGCTGGTGGGAGCGGCGCGGGGCGGGTTTGGGCGGTGAAATGGCGGTTGGCGGGCGGTGAAGGGGAGGCGGAGGGGAGCCAAATGGGCGCTGGATGGGCGCTGGATGGGCGACAAATGGGAGGCAAGCGGGCGGGAAAGGGCGAGAAGTGGGGAGAGGATGTATAGATATTTCAGCTAGTTACGTGTTTTGGCGGAGAAAGCGACGAGAAAGGGGCTGGGGCGGCGAACCGAGAGTTGCATTATGCAAAATTCGGAGGAAAAGTCAATCGAAACCCGCGTCTCGGCGTTTCTGCCACTGGTTGAACCGCACCAGGCCAAACGCAAACGCCACCAGGAGCAGCCCGCGGCAAATGACCACGACGGGTTTTGCGCCGAAGGTCATCGCGACGTTGGCGAATACGCGCCCGTCCGGGATCGCCGCGCGCCGCCCGGGCTTCGAACAGCACTCGGGTGTCGAAATTGGCCAGGGCGACGGTCGCCAATTTGTTGACGCTGATCGTATTGGACTTGGCGAGGGCCTTCAGGCGTTCATGTTTGTCGTCGGGCAACCGGATGCTCAAAGTGGAAATGGGAACATATCCGAGCGTCGTTTGGGCGAGAGTCACATTCGCGATTTCGCGGGGGTGAGCGAGAATTATGTATTGAGGAATTTGAAATCGGGCGAACGTCAGAAGCGGGCCGCAATATGCATTACAGCCTATGAAAATTGGTCAGTTTCATGCGGTCAGGTTCATAGACAATCTCCCTGACCCGCTGGGAACGACCACAAAGGGCTACCTGACGAGTTCGGGGGATACGACTGGTTAGCACCCAGCTAGCGGCTCTGGAGCGCCGCCGCCGCGCGAGCCTCGTTTTCCAGCAGCCGGGCGCTGGCGTCCGGCCCCGCAAGATCGGCGTCCACGTCCAGGCCATCGCCGAGGTTGAGAAGCTGGACGTAGTACCAGCTCTGGCCATGCATCGGATCGAGCACCGCTTCCGGCCGTGCCACATGGCTAGCGCCCGCCAGCAGGGCCCGCGCCGTTTCGGGCTCGGCAACCAGCGGCCGGGCCAGGCCGACCACATCCATCTCTCCGGCCTCCAGCGCCGCGTTCATCGCCGCCGCGGATCGGAAGCCGCCGGTGACCATGGTCGGCATTCTGGCGATCTGGCGGATGCGCGCGGCATAGTCGATGAAATAGGCCTCGCGCCTGATCGTGCTCTCCCTGGGCGCATCGACGCCCTGGTCCGCGTGGAAGGTCATGCCGATCAGGCTCGGCTGTTCCCAGCTGCCGCCCGACAGTTCCAGCAGATCAAGGCCGATGTCGTTCAACCACTGCACCACCTGGGCGCTTTCTGCGTTAGTGAAGCCGCCCCTCTGGAAGTCGGAGGAGTTAAGTTTGATCGAAAGCGGGAAGTCGGCGCCGACCGCCCCGCGCACCCGGCGAACGACCTCCAGCAACAGCCGCGCCCGGTTTTCGAGCGAGCCGCCCCAGGCGTCGGTGCGGCGATTGACCAGCGGATTGAGGAACTGCGACAGCAGATAGCCATGCGCCGAGTGGATCTGCACACCGGTGAAGCCCGCCTCGCGCACCACCCGCGCGGCGTTCGCGAACCGCTCGATCACGTCGAGAATTTCCGCCTCGGTCATCTCGCGCGGCTGGCCGGTCTTGAAGCCGGGAAGATCGGCCATGTCGATGGCGACCGAGGACGGGGCCATCGGCTGGGGGTTGACGACATAGGGGGTTTGCCGGCCGCCGTGGCTGATCTGCGCCCACAGGTGATTGCCCGCCTCGGTTCCGGCCCTGGCGTAGGCGGCCAGTTGCGCCTCGCCGCCGTTACGGCCATCGATGGCGACGTTGCCGGGCCGCTCCAGGTGCCAGCGGTCGACCTGGATGTTGCCGCTGAGCAGCAGCCCACAGCCGCTGTGCGACCAGCGCCGATAGAGTTTCACATGGCGTTCGGTGGCGCGGTTGAATTCGTCCGCCAGCCCCTCGGTCATCGCCGACTTGCACAACCGGTTCGACAGCACCGCCCCGCACGGCAATGTCAGGGGTTCAGCCAGTTTCTGGATCATTTTGTTTTCCTCCCGAGCCCCGTGACTAGGCACAGCGGAGGGTCGCCACAAGAGCGATGATCTCCCGCGCCGCCGAGCCATCTTACGGAGACGTGTGATCTGAATTACGATCCGGTCGTGCGCGCATGAGCCGATCATTGTTCCTGAAAAACGCCGACATGGTCATGACCATGGACACGGATCGGCGCGAGTTGCGTGGCGCGTCGATCCACATCGTTGGCGACCAGATCGTGGCCATCGGGGCGGATCTGGCCACGCCGGCGACCGTCGACGAGGTCATCGACCTGGCCGGCCATCTGGTCTGTCCGGGCCTGATCAACACGCACCATCACATGTTCCAGAGCCTGACCCGCGCGGTTCCGGCCGCGCAGGACGCCAGCCTGTTCGGCTGGCTGCGGACGCTGTATCCGATCTGGTCGCGCCTGACGCCGGAGATGGTGCGGATCTCGACCCAGACCGCGATGGCCGAACTACTGCTGAGCGGCTGTACGACCTCGTCCGACCATCTGTATCTGTTCCCAAACGGATCGCGGCTGGATGACAGCATCGAGGGCGCCCGCGAGATCGGCATGCGCTTCCACGCCGCCCGCGGGAGCATGAGCATCGGCGAGAGCCAGGGCGGCCTCCCCCCGGACTCGCTGGTGGAGCGTGAGGCCGACATCCTGCGCGACAGTGAGCGGCTGATCGACGCCTTCCATGATCCCAGGCCGCGATCGATGCTGCGGGTGGTGCTTGCGCCCTGTTCGCCGTTTTCGGTCAGCCGCGAACTGATGCGCGACTGCGCGGTTCTGGCGCGGCGCCGCGGCGTGAGCCTGCACACCCATCTGGCCGAGAATACCGACGATGTGGCCTATAGCCTGGAGCGGTTCAACCGCACGCCGGCCCGCTATGCCGAGGACCTGGGCTGGCTGGGGCCGGACGTGTGGCATGCCCACTGCGTCCAGCTCGACGCGGAAGGCGTCGCCCTGTTCGGCCGCACGCGCTCCGGCGTCGCCCACTGTCCCTGTTCGAACATGCGCCTGGGCTCGGGCATCGCCCCCATAACCCAGATGCTGCGGGCTGGCGTCTCCGTCGGCGTCGGCGTCGACGGCTCGGCGTCCAACGACAGTGGAAACCTGCTGGCCGAGCTGCGCCAGGCGATGCTGCTCCAACGGGTAAGGTCAGGGCCAGGAACGCTGACGGCGCGGCAGGCCCTTGAAATGGGGACGCTAGGCGGCGCGAAGGTTCTTGGGCGCGACGACATCGGCGGGCTGGCGCCGGGCATGGCCGCCGATCTGGCGGTGTTCGACCTTAGCGACCTGGCCTTTGCCGGCGCCCTGCACGACCCGGTCGCGGCCCTGATGTTCTGCGGCCCCCCGCGCGGCGCCTACACCATAGTCAACGGCGAGGTCGTGGTGCGCGAGGGCCGATTGGCCACGATGGACCTGCGGACCCTGGTCGATCGGCACAACATGTTGGCCGGGCGGCTGTTGAACGATCAGAACGCGTAGCCGATCCGGCCGATGAACTGGCGCGGCGGCACATAGTAGTTGGCCGTGATGAAGGTGCCGAAATTGTCTGTATAGCGCGAGTTGATCGAGTGGCTATTGGCCACGTTCACAATCAGGAAGTCGACGTGCCAACGCTTGTTCGGCGCGGTATAGATGAAGTTCATGTCGATCTGGCGCTGCGCCGGCACCAGGTCGGTCGAGGGGGTGTTGTAGATGCGGAAGAAGTAGGGATCGCGATAAATCAGGTGGACGCTGGAGGTCAGTTTGCCGCCGTCGCCGAAGTAGAGGCTGTGCTGTAGAGCGATATTACCGGTGAACGGTGGCACCTTCGGCAGCGTGTGGCCGTAGACATCGCCGCTGGCGGCGTAGAAGGCGGCGAAGCGCTGGGAGACGTCATTGCCGTTGAACGGGCCGCCGTTGGCGATGTCGATCTGCTCCGCCGCCGCTGGATCGAACAGCTGCTGGTGGCTGTCGACCTTGCTCTCCTGCAAGGTCAGGTTAGCGTCGAGCCGCAGATTGAAAGGCAGCAGGGCGGTGGCCTCCGCCTCCACCCCATCGACATGGGCCTCCCTGATGTTGGTCAAACCGCCCTGGAAGGGGAGCGGGTCTTCGCTGTCGACCTGGAACTGGTGGACCTTGTTGTAGAAGGCCGAGACGTTGACGCGCAGGCGCTTGCTGAAGAACTCGTTCTTCGAACCGATTTCCAGAGCGTCGACCCGCTCGGGGGCGAATACGAGTGGAATATTGACCGCCTCGGGATTTAGGTTCGCTCCGCCCGGCTTGATACCATTCGAAACCATGACATAGACGGTATTGGTCGGCGTTAGGTCATACTCCAACTCGGCGCGGCCGGTCAGCCTGCGGAACTTGGTCTTCAGCGTCGCGAACGGCAGGCCGTTGTTACGATCGAGCAGGCCGAAATAGTCCTGGATGACCCCGATCTGGTTATCGACCGTATAGCGTCCGCCCAGCGTCAGCCGCAGCCTGTCGGTGACATGATAGGTCCCCTGACCGTAGATCGAGCCGGACTCAAGCTTTTGCGTATCGCGCGTTTCGAAGGCTACTGGGCCGTTGAAATTGGCCGTCTCGGCGTAGTAGGGGTTCGTTGGGCTGAGATTGACCGGCAGACCGAACGGCGCATAGAAATTGAACCCGCCGGTGGCGTAAGCGGCTTGGTTGGCTGCACTGTTGTTGTATTGATACTCCAAAATAGCTTCGTTATATCTCTGATATAGATAGAAGGCGCCCGCAATCCAGTCCAACTTCGTACCAGATTTAGAGATCAGGTCGACTTCAGCGGTATAGCTGTGGCCGGCCCGATTGTTGGCCACGTCGATGTCATGCACACCCAGAATGGGGGTGGCCGTGGCGTAGTCCAGCTTGTCGAGGTTCTCGATGCTGTTGAGCTTGCCCTGCTGCCAGCTGCCGATGAACTTTGCCGTGGCGAAGCCGAAGTCGTAGGCGACGTTCAGCGCGATGTTGTCGGCGCGCTGGTTCATCTTGGTCGGATAGTCCTGCGTCAGCTGGCGCGGGTTCGGATTTGGGTCGAGCAGGTTTTTGTAGGCGTCGCCGTTGGTGTCGTTGGCATAGTGCTCGGCCCAGAGTTCAATGGTCAGGGGTTCGATCGGCTTCCACAGCATATCGACGCGCGCGTTCCAGCTGTCTTCGTCGCCCAGTGGATATTTACCATTCGTCCCAGGAACCTTCGTCGCGATGGCCCAGCCGTCGTGAGCCTCCTGCTGGACCGCGAAGCGTATCGCGAAGGTCTGACCGACGGGTAGATTGGCCGCGAACCGGAAACGATCGTAGCTGAAGCTGCCGCCACTGATGTCGGTATAGCCTGAGAAGGATCCAAGTTTCGGCCGCGTGGTGGTTACGTTGATGGCCCCGCCGTCGGAGTTCTGCCCGAGCACGGTGCCTTGCGGTCCGCGCAGCACCTCCACCGTATCGACGTCGAGGAAGTTGGCGTTCAGCGAGATCGGGCTGGCGATATAGACGCCGTTCTGATTGTAGGAGACGCCCGGCTGGGCCGAGGTGTTCTCAATGCCTTCATAGCCGGCGCCGCGGATGCTGATCGACAGCGGGTTCGATGGCGTGGTGTTGACCACCAGGCCCGGCACGATGTTGTCCAGATCCTTCGGGGCGACGACGTGGTCCTGCTCCAGGGCGGAGCCGCTGAGGGCGGTGATCGCCAGCGGTGTTTTCTGCAGATTGGTCCTGACCTTCTGCGCCGTCACCACCACTTCCTCGATGGCCTTGGGCGCGGAGGGGTCGACCGGTGAAGCGGCGTGAGCGGTGGCGAAGGTCAGGATGGCGAGCGACGGGCCAGCCAGAAGCCTATGTCTATTGGTCATTTGTGAACCCCCTGATACGCCGGCTGGAAGCCGCCCGATGTTGCAAGTTCAGCGTGGCGGTTCGGCGATCACCCCTTCGTCGGAGTTGGGGCGAGTGACGCCAATGCGCCAGGAAATGTTGCAGTGCAAAAACACCGGCGGCGCCCAGCCTTGCGGCAGAAGAGAAAGTCAAACAGCACATATTGTGGCATCCAGCATGCCGGACCCTGTCCGTCCGCGCCCGCATGAGCCTTGCCGTCGTCCCGCCAATAGCGTCGCGCCCATGACCGATCCCATTGACGAAGTCTTGCCCCCCGGACGCCTGCTAGTGCTGGCGATCCAGCATGTGCTGACGATGTACGCCGGAGCGGTGACCGTGCCGCTGGTGATCAGCGGCGCCCTGCATCTGGACGCGGCGCGGACAGCCTATCTGGTCAGTTCCGATCTGATCGCCTGCGGCCTGGTCACCCTGGTGCAATGCATCGGCATAGGACCGGTCGGTGTGCGGCTGCCGGTGATGATGGGAGTCACCTTTGTCTCCGTCGGGCCGGCCATCGCCATCACCACCAATCCGGCCCTGGGGCTGCCCGGCGTATTCGGCGCGACGATCGTTTCCGGCGTGCTGGGCATCTTCATCGCGCCGGTGTTCAGCCGTCTGCGAAACCTGTTCGCGCCAGTCGTCACCGGGACGGCCATGGTGCTGATCGGCGTTTCCCTGATGAGCGCCGCGGTGAGCTGGATCGCCGGAGGCGCAGGCGGTGGGGCCAGCGACCCGTGGGGCGTGCTGCTGGCGGCCTGCGTTATCGCCGTCATTCTTGGGATCACCCGGTTCGCCAAGGGCTTTGTCGCCAACACAGCGGTGCTGCTGGGCATCGTCGCGGGTTTCTGCGCCGCCGCCGCCGCCGGCAGGGTCGATCTCACCCAGGTGGCTTCCGCCGGATGGTTCAGCCTGATCTCGCCGCTTCACTTTGGCATGCCGCGATTTGATCTGCTGTCGGCGGCGTCGATGACCGTGGTCATGCTGATCACCATGGTCGAATCCAGCGGTATGCTGTTCGCCCTGGGCCGGATCACCGAGCGGCCGCTGAGTACGGCCGATCTGGCGCGCGGCCTGCGGGCCGACGCGGTTGGCGCTCTTCTCGGCGGCTTCTTCAACAGCCTGCCCTATACCTCCTACTCACAGAATGTGGCCATCGTCGCCATGACCGGGGTGCGCAGCCGCTTCGTGGTCGCCGTGGCGGGCGGCATTCTCATCCTGCTGGGGACCCTGCCAAAGCTGTCGTTCCTGGTCACCGCCATACCCCCGCCGGTGATCGGCGGGGCGGCGCTGGTGATGTTCGGCATGGTCGCGTCGAACGGAATCCAGACCCTCGGCCAGATCGATTTCAAGGCGGAGCGCGGCAGCGCCTATGTCGTCGCCCTGGGGCTCGGCGTGGGCCTGATTCCAGCCGCCGACGGCAAATTCTTCGACCGGTTCCCGCCGGCCGCGGCCAGCTTCCTGCACAATGGGGTCATGCTCGGCATCGTTACCGCCCTGATGCTCAACATCATCCTGAACGGCGCGCCAAAAGTCAAAGAGCCGCTTTCGTCGGAGGCGTCTCAATCCGCCATGTAGGCGTCCAGCGTCTGATTGAAATGGCGGATGCGGCTTTCCTGGTAGCGCGAGAGCGTGACGCCAGGTTTGCGCGCCGTTCTCAGCCCGCGCTGAATCCGCTTCAGGTTGTCGGTGTCTTGATCGACGAGCATGGAAGCCGATCCGAGTTCCGTGGCGTTCGACCAAGGCTCGTCTTCGCCGAGCCAACGGATGGTGGCGGGTTCCGGATGGCTGCCGTCCGGCGATTTCGCGAACAGGTACATGATCTCCATGATGCAGCGCTCATGATCGTCGCCATAGGGGCGGAAGCGATAGCAGAGCGGCAGGGAATAGCCGCCCCAAGGCATCATGTTGGGGAACAGAAGATACTCGATCAAATCGACGGCTTCCGTATCTGAAACCTTCGACATGTCGCGGCCGGTCGATCGAGACAGTTTCTCTCGCGCGCGGTCGGCCAGGGCCGTGCGGGCGGACGTCCCCGCAGCGGGTTCGATAGGCTTACCGGCAAAGAAGGGAGCGTCACGGCGGATATGGGCGATGGTCATTTCCGGCGTGGTTTTGGGCGCGGATGGGCTGGAAATACCCTGAACGCTGATCATACGGCTTACATGGCGCACGCCCGGCCAGACGTCGTACTGAGTGTTTTCATCGTCGTTGTATGACAGCACCTGGGGATGCACGTAGTGGACGTGGTAGGTCTCGTTGAACGCTTCGAGCGCCAGTTTCCAGTTGCACGGCATGATCTTGGCGACGTGCACGGCCTTGTAGCGATCCTCCAGGGCAAAGGCCTTGAAGTGTTCGGGCAGGATTTCGAGGTAACTTTCCAGCGACTCGCAATCAGGGTCGAAATTCACGAACACGAAGCCGGCCCAGATCCCGACCCTGGCCTCCGGCAAACAGGCCTTGTGCCGGTCGACCTGGGGGAAATCCCAGCCGGCGGGTAGCTCGGTGAGCTTGCCATCCAGGTTCCAGGTCCAGCCATGAAATGGGCAGCGGAACTGCTTGACGCTGCCGGCTTCCTTGCGGAGCTGGGTGCCGCGATGCAGACAGGCGTTGATGTAGGCCTTGATTTCGGTCGGCGACGAGCGAACCACGATCAGCGAGTCGTGGACGATTTCATAGAGAACATGATCGCCGACATTGGGAATTTCTTCCACCCTGCAGGCCAACTGCCAGGTTTTGCGCCAGACCTTCTCGACCTCCCGGTCATGCCAGGCCTTTGAAATGTAGCGATCGATCGAGATGTCTTCGGCGCCTAGATCGAGGGCAGGCGCCTCAATCCGCATGACCTCGGGCGCCGGATTGCGATCGTTGGCGAAGATATCCTGCGCGTAGGGACCGGGCTGGCCGGTAGCGGTACGAGTTGCGTTCACGTCGATCTCCGATCGCATCACGGGGTGGCGCCCGGCGCGTCAGATATGCACACATGAATGTCTCTATGCAACCAGATTGATTTCGGCCCCCGGCGCACTGAACCCGACCTCCGACGATCGGACGGGCTGTTCACACTGGACGCAGGTCAGGTGGGGCCAGAAGGGCTCACCGCAGGCGGCGTGGATCAGACGCACCGGCGACTTATAGCGACCGCGCACCCATTTATCCGCCCACTCGTGGATCGACACCATGATGGCGTAGGCGTCGACACCCTTGGGAGTGAGCCAATAGCCAGACCGGCTCCGCGGGTCCCTGCCCCGACCGAGGATGTCGGACGCCACGAGCCGTTCAAGGCGGTCGGAAAGGATATTGGCCGAAATTCCGATGGATTCTCTGAAATCGTTGAAAAACCGGATACGGAAGAAAGCGCAAAGCAGGATCTCGATCCCCCACTTATCGCCAAATATATCGAGGCTAGGCCCCAACATCTGAGGTGCGGCCGTTTGGTCGGCGCTACTGACAATCGATCGCCGGTGCTGGGCCTTCTTATCCGGCACCTTCTGTAGCTGGGCGCGGCTCAACTTCAGTTCAACATTGGGCGCCCCGGCGGGTTGGCCACAGGCTCGACACCGAACCTCGGCGTGCAGCGGCGCGCCACAGAGCAAGTGAGTGAGGCTCGTCGATTGGTCGCGGGGACGGGTCCAGACCTGTTCCCAACGATCCATTTGCAAGATCACCGGCAAAAGGTCGGCGCCCATATTGGTGAGACGATATTCGAATCGGGGGGGGTGCATGCTGTAGGGCATTCGCGTGACGACGCCGTTTTCTTCCAATGTCTTCAGGCGGGATGTGAGCAGCCGGCTGGCCATTCCCGTGCGCTCTGTAAGGTCCTTGAATCGATGTTCGCCGAGGAAGAGCGCCAGCACGACAAGCAGCGACCAGCGATCGCAGATCATATCGATCGCCTGGCGCGCGGACACCAGCACCCCGTTGATGGCTAGCGTATTGGACGCCGATATGGCGGGACGTGTCATTGTGGCGCCGCTGGTTGAGGAGGAGACGTTACGCCGCTCGGTCGGACCGGTTGTGATTGGAAAGCCGTCCGACCACAAGTTCATCTGGAGGCGCGGTGCGTTTGCTGGCGCTTCCGTGCCCTCTCTGAAATTCAGTTGCATAGATATAGTGAGTGTGCGATGTCCGACGGGAACGCTTCCGGAGATTCATGCCCCATGGACAAACTTTTTTCACTCGAGGGTCGGACGGCGCTCATCACCGGCGGATCGCGCGGCATCGGCGAGATGATCGCCGAAGGCTTTTTGCAAGCCGGCGCCAAGGTCTATATTTCGGCGCGCAAAGCCGCTCAGTGCGAAGAGACGGCGACCCGGCTTTCGGAATTCGGGACGTGTATCGCGCTGCCGGCGGACGCATCCGGCGCCGCCGGCGCCCGCCAGCTGGCGGCGCAGTACCTGGCTTGCGAAAACACGCTCGATATCCTGGTCAACAACGCCGGCGCCGCCTGGGGCGCCGATTTCGCCACCTTCCCCGAGAACGGCTGGGACAAGGTGGTGGACATCAACATGAAGACGCCCTTCTTCCTGACCCAGGCGTTGCATGCGGCGCTCAAAGCCGCGGGAACACCCGACAAACCGGCGAAGGTCATCAACATCGTCTCGATCGACGGGTTGTCGGTGAATATGCAGGGCACCTATTCCTACGCCGCCAGCAAAGCTGGCCTGATCCATCTGACCAAACGGATGGCCCTGAGCCTGGCCAAGGACAATATCGTCGTCAGCGCGATCGCACCGGGCGCCTTCCCTTCCGACATGAACAAGGTGGCGCGGGATGACGGCGAGCAGCTTTCCAAGCAGATTCCAGCCGGGCGTGTCGGAGTCAAAAGCGACATGGCCGGGGCGGCGATCTTCCTGGCTTCCACCGCTGGCGACTATGTCCTCGGCTCGACGATCGTCGTGGACGGCGGCGCGGCCTACACACGCAGCGTCACGGGCTAGACGGCGGTGGCAAGCGAGACGTCCGGGCCGCCATCATCGATGAACAGCCTTCGGTCTGAATGGCTGTTTTCCCTGTATCTGGACATCGGCTTCGACCGGCTGCAGAAGATCGGAACCGCGCCGATCGGCTGGCGCGGCATCTATCCGGTCGACGGTGGTCATTTCGAAGGCCCCAGACTTGGCGGCAAGGTCCTGCCCAATGGCTCGGACTGGGTGACTCGCCGAGCAGACGGCGCCACCCTCCTTGATGTCCGGCTTGGGCTGATGACCACCGACGGCGCAGTCATTGCGATGAGCTATACGGGCCTGTTCTCGATCGTCGATAGCGCCGCCGAGCGCTATGGCAGAGGCGAGCCGGTCGCCTATGGCGAGTCCTACGTCCGCACGACACCGCGATTCGAAACCGCCGATCCGCGCTATGACTGGCTTAACCGCATCGTTGCCGTGGCGAATGGCGGCCCGCGCGGCTCCTCTCCAACCTATGAAGTATTCGCGATACTCTGAGACGAAACGAAAGAAGCTGTATCTTTCAAAGCAAAACTAACAAAATACACTTCAAAAATGTCCAGACGCATCGTACCGGGGCGCGCGGCCCAACCGCGTATTCAATTCGTGGGCGGCGCCCAATGGAAGAGGCTACATCAATGTCAGAAACTCTTGAGGCCAACAAAAGGGCTGTTCTAGAGTCCTATGATCTTGCGTTGAACAAGAAGGATGCTGACGCGGCTTTCAAGTATCTGGGGCCGACCTATACCCAGCACAATCCAACGGTCGCGGATGGCTTTGAAGGCTGGCGCGCGATGGTAAGTTGGATCAAGGCGGAACGTCCAAATTTCAGGGCGGAGGTCAAGCGCGTCATAGCGGAGGGTGATTTTGTCGTCCTCCACTCTCACATGACGATCGACGCCGGCGACAGGGG
The DNA here is from genome assembly GCA_025359665.1 of Caulobacteraceae bacterium. Taxonomy (GTDB): domain Bacteria; phylum Pseudomonadota; class Alphaproteobacteria; order Caulobacterales; family Caulobacteraceae; genus Acaudatibacter. The sequence continues at coordinate 1,363 of JANYFU010000053.1, read as the reverse complement.
GCGGGCGGCCATCGACATATTCCGACTGGAGAATGGCAAAATCGTCGAGCATTGGGATATACTCCAGCCAATCCCCGAGACTTCAGCCAACAACAACACGATGTTCTGAAATCAACTCGGCATCGTGGCGCCGGTCTTGTCGCGTCGCTGGGGGGAGTTCGCCAAGCCGCAGCAGCAAGAGGCTGTCCGGGACCCCATGCCCAGGCCTCACAAATTCGCGCCCGTCTCCAGCAGCGACTTGAGGTCGCTGAGGATCCAGGCCCAGCCGCCGCCGCCCTGATCGTTGAACTTGCTGGTCACCATGCCGGCCGCCATCGGAGCGCCGGTCAGGTCGTGCGTCACGGTCAGGCGGGTGAAGCCGCCAGGGGTCGGGACGACTTCCCAGGTGATGCGGGTGAAACCCTCGACCTTGGTCTCTTCGCTGAACAGAAAACGGTAGGTCTGGACCAGCCTGTGGGGCGGTTCCGCCTCGATCACCTCGCCGTCGATGATGATTTCAGGCAAGCCCATGGAGCGCATGCCCTCGTTGGCCCGGACGACAAAGGCGCCGCCCGGGCTTAGATCGTATTCGGAAAGCGCTTTGTAGCCATATCTGCCGGTCCATTGCGGGGTGGTGATCGCCGCCCAGACCGTCTCGGCCGGAGCCTTGATATAGATTTCAAACATCTTGACCGTCGTCTCGCTCATGCTTCTCTCCAGTTCCGTCTTGAGGTTGACGAGCGCCGCCACCGGACGCTCGGTATATTTGTCGATCCAGCGGTCGTGAATCAGCCGCACCGGCACGGCGTTGAGGAAGTGCAGTTTTTCTCTTCCCGCGCGCCGGCTGACGACGAGACCCGCGTCCTCAAGCAGACGCAGATGCTTCATCACCCCGAAGCGGGTCATCTCCACCGCGACCTGGAGGTCGGAAAGCGTCAGCCCGTCGCGCGCGAACAGCCGGTCGAGGAGGAGCCGCCGCGTCGGGTCCGCAAGAGCCTTGAAGACGAGGTTGTCGTCGATCACGAGCCCTTATAGGTGACTAATGAGTCACATGTCAAGCGACTCCTCCGCACTCGTATGAATCGCGCTAAGCTGGACTGTGGTCTACAAGGAGCCGGCATGACCTCGATAACCCATGGCGCGGGCGCCAAGGACGATCCCTGGAAACTGAAGACGCCATCACAAACCTCGGAGTTCGAGGCTTGGCGGGACGAGGGCGCAGCGCCGCCCGCCCTGATCGTTGAGGTGGGGTCTACCCGCCTGTCATATCAGCTTCGCGCCATCGACGATTTGGTCGCCATGCTGCGAGAGCGCGGCGACTGGGTTGAACTGGGCAACGCCGACGAAGGCAAGCCTGTCAAGGAAGGCTCGGTAGAAGCCTGGG